>JAFZGC010000049.1 GCA_017555595.1 Paludibacteraceae bacterium
CAAGTTTACCGCTGTCTGCGAAGCAACACGAGCACGATTGGCTGACACCGAGATGATGAACCAAGACGCACAAGCCTACCGAGCACAATCGGACAAGTACAACAGCTTGTGGCACTACGTCTTCAAACAAGTGTGGGACGCTTACGAGGGATAAGCCGACATGAGAAAAATCCAACTCATAGTATCCGTAGCAATGTGCATCTTCGGGTGCGCATTGCTCATTGCAGGGTTTCTCTGCGCTCCTGTGGGCGAGATACACCACTCCGTACTCATCGCCTTCGGTGAGATACTCACATTCGCTGGATCGCTCATCGGCATTGATTACAAATATCGATATAAAGAATAAAGAACCAAGACAATCATGTACATCCGTTTAATCCGCAATGTCCCCAAGGGCTCCGCCATCACTGGTCGCCTTGTCATCAACGGTCGCTGGTTCTGCAATACCATGGAGCGCGTGGGGTACCAAATCCCCGCTCTCTGCTACCACGTCGCCGTCACCATGTCACCCAAGTTCAAACGCCTATTGCCTATCGTGCAGAACGTCCCACAACGCAGCGGAATACGCTTTCATGTTGGCAAACTGCCAAAACACTCCACTGGCTGTATTTTACTGCCCGACCGAGAAACAGAAAGCAAACTGACTAACCTCTTAAAAGAAACGCAAGCCAATGAAGAAATTATCCTTGAAGTCACTGACTTTCGTCCTGGCACTGAGTATGGCTATAACACTCTTTGTCCTTCGTCGGAATGTGCTTGCGAGAAAGAAATCCGCTCCGCGAATTTTGCTCGCCGCCATTCCTCCTCTATCCTCGATCCCACGAGGCTCTCGGATGATTGCTAAAGGAATCATGTGCTTTGCACTTGTTGTTGCCTGCGTAAGCTGCAAAAGCCATGAGGCGGTCGTCAGCAATGCTACTCATCATTCCAAATTGTCAATTCAAAATTCCTCTCACGACACGCTCGTCGTCCATGATAGCATATTGCTCCATGATTCGATTATTTATCGTGAGCGGACTATCCACGATACGGTGTATATCACGAAGGAGGTGTATCGCGACGCGCATAATTCTAAATGCAAAATTCAAAATTCCATTGTGCGCGATACGGTTGTGGATGTCCGCATAGAAAAAGAGGTGGTGCAATTGCCGCCTGAACGCTATGTGCCGAAGTTCTACAAAGTGTCAACGTTTGGGCTATGGATTTTGTTGGCAGTGATAGTGATATGGCTACTAATCAAGCTCATGCTTAAAATCGCACGATGAGTGCGATTTTTTTTGTATATTTTGGTAGCGAAAATGTATTTTCGCACAAAACACTTGTGTATGTGCATTTTTTTTTGTACCTTTGCGCGTTTATTGCGTAGTATGCATTTTTGAACAGAATAATTAGAGATTATGATAGAATATATCAAAGGCAATTTGACAGATTTGACCCCCACTTGTGCGGTGATTGAAGCGGCAGGAGTGGGTTATGCTATTAATATAGCATTGCCCAGTTATTCGGCAATGGTGGGCAAAGAGCATGTCGAAACAAAATTATATGTAACGGAGATTATTCGAGAAGATACCCACGACTTGTTTGGATTTTTTACTCGCGGTGAGCGCGAGTTGTTTTTGATGCTAATGACCGTCAGCGGCATAGGTGCCAACACTGCACGCATGATCATGTCGGCATACTCGGCAAGCGAGATTCGGCAGATCATCGCCACAGGCAACGCGCGTGCATTGTCGCAAGTGAAAGGTTTGGGACCCAAGACGGCACAACGCATCATTGTGGATTTGAAAGATAAGGTGCTGAAAATCGATTTGGAGAGCCAAGAACAAGGAACCAAGAGCCAAGACGGATTGCTGTTGTCTGTGGAGGTGGATAATGAAGTGAAGCAGGAGGCGGTGAGTGCGCTGACCATGCTCGGATTTGCTGCTGCGGCAAGCGGCAAAGCGGTGGATAAGATACTCAAAGAAGACCCAACTGCCAGCGTGGAAAAAGTGATAAAAATAGCGTTGAAGATGCTGTAGGAGGTTAGACCGCTGCGCTGTTAGAAGTTAGACTGCCTACGGCTGTTAGAAGTTAGATAAAAGATAAAAAGATAAAGGATATAGTGAAAAGGCTGATATTGATATTATTGGTGATGGGTCATGGGCTGTTAGCTATGGCGCAGGAAGTGGATACATTGGCGATGGTAGTGGATACTGCCATCATGGCGCCCATGCAAGTACAGCCATTGGGCATTGATAACTATGAAGATTTGAATAGAGTGAATAGTAGTTTGGATTTGCAGAATCCAGATAATATCCAAACGACTGTAGAGTATGATCCTGTCAATGGCTGTTACGTAGTGCGGACACGCATGGGCGATGTGGAGATCGCCACGCCCTATATGATGACGCAAGATGAATATCGTGCTTACTCAGAAAGGCAGCAGATGGGGCAATTTTGGCAGTCGAAAATAGGTGAGGTGGAGCATAACAATGAAAGCAAGTTCGATATCACCGATATGAAATTTAATATCGGACCAGCAGACAAAATTTTTGGACCTGGTGGTGTGCAGGTGAAGTTGCAAGGTTCGGCAGAACTGCTGTTCGGATTTAAGCATCAGTTTATTGACAACCCAGCGCTAACCCAACGTTCGCGCAACAATAATATCTTTGATTTTGACGAGAAGATCCAATTGACTGTCAATGGCAAGGTGGGCGATAAACTGAATTTTAACATGAGTTATAATACAGAGGCCTCGTTTAGCTTTGACCAACAAAACCTGAAACTGAACTTCAAGGGTCAGGAAGATGATATTCTGCAGTCTATAGAAGCAGGTAATGTATCGATGACCTTGAATAATAGTTTGATACGTGGTAGTAGTGCGCTGTTTGGTATAAAAACCGACTTGAAGTTTGGTAAGCTACGTGTGCAAGCCTTGGTGTCGCAGCAGAACTCTGAGAGTCAATCGGTGTCAAGCAAGGGTGGTGCACAAATGACGAGTTTTGAGGTAGATGTTGATAATTACGATGAGAATAGGCACTTCTTTTTGAGCTACTATTTCCGCGACAACTATGAACAAGCCATGAAAGCGCTACCATATATAGCCAGTGGCGTGACGATTAATCGTATTGAGGTTTGGGTGACCAACAAACGCGGTAATTATGATGAAGCACGCAATATAGTAGCCTTGACGGACTTGGGTGAATATGACCCTTCGCACGTTCAGCACCCTCAGTGGACTACTTCGTCTGCAGCACGTACACCATACAACAAAGCGAATAGCCTCTATGAAACACTTACGCAAGGTTATGTGGCAGTACGTGACATACAACAGGTGAGTAGCGTGATGCAGGAATTGAGCCTGGATGTGAGCGAGGATTATGAAAAGATAGAGTCGGCACGATTGTTGAGTAGCAGCGAATACACCCTGAATGCGGCGTTGGGCTATATCTCGTTGCGCTCGGCATTGAATCAGGATGAGGTGTTGGCGGTAGCATATGAATATACTTACGCAGGACAAGTGTATCAAGTGGGTGAGTTCTCAACCGATGCAGGTGAGTCGCTCAAGGCGCCAAATGCCTTGTTGTTGAAGATGTTGAAGAGCTCGAACAACGCCCCTATCGCTAAGAATAAAGGCACTTGGGACTTGATGATGAAGAACGTTTATTCTGTAGGTGCGAGTCAGATGTCGGGTGATAAGTTTGAGCTATACGTGCAATACCGCAACGACTCGGTAGGTACGGACATGCAATACCTGATGGAGGGAGCTATCAAAGGCAAGCAGTTGATTCGTGTGATGGGACTTGACCGATTGGATACGCGCAACAATGCCTCGCCTGATGGACGCTTTGACTATGTGGAGGGATATACAGTCGTATCGTCTAACGGACGAATCATCTTCCCAGTTCTGGAGCCCTTTGGTAGTCACTTGGCGCGTGAGATAGGTGATGCTCGCATAGCAAAGAAATATGTGTTTCAAGAGTTGTACGACTCCACCTTGGTCAGTGCACAGGAATATACAGAGAAAAATAAGTTTAGCCTTGTGGGTAAATACAAGGGTTCGGCTGGTAACGAGATCCGACTGAATGCGATGAACATCCCACGCGGTAGTGTGGTGGTGACAGCTGGCGGTGCTACTCTGATTGAGAACGTGGACTATACGGTGGATTATACGATGGGTACGGTGACGATATTGAATCAGTCGATATTGGAGTCGGGTACGAATGTGGATGTGAAATTGGAGAACCAAGCATTGTTCTCGATGCAGCGCAAATCGCTGTATGGAGCGCACCTCGAATATGAATTTAACAAAGATCTTACCGTTGGCGGTACCATCATGCATATGAACGAGCGCCCATTGACTACGAAAGTCAATACAGGTAGCGAGCCTCTATCTAACACAGTGTGGGGCGTGAATGCCAACTGGAAAACAGAAATGCAGTGGCTGACATTACTCATTGACAAGGTGCCATGGATCAGTGCTACCGCACCATCTACTTTCCAAATCAATGCTGAGTTTGCACACCTCATACCTGGTCACACGAAAGAAGTGGGACAAGTGGGAACGGCATATATAGATGACTTTGAAGCGACGAAGACGAATATAAATATTCATTACCCAAGCTATTGGAAATTGGCTTCAACCCCTTCTTCGAACAGTTTCCCCGAACAGGTGTTGAGCAATAATGTTGAGTACAATAAGAATCGTGCTTTGTTGGCTTGGTACACGGTGGATCCTATTTTTGGTAAACCATCCAGCAATACTCCTAAGCATATCAAGGATGATGTCAACCTGATGTCTGACCATCGCACTCGTACGGTATATGAAGAGGAGGTATATCCTAATAAGCAAGTGATGGCTAATGCAGATACGCGTTTGGCTGTGTTGAACTTGAGTTATTATCCCGAAGAGCGTGGTCCGTATAATATTTCTGCAGATGAGATAGGCCGTGATGGCAAATTGACTAATCCAGGTTCTCGCTGGGGAGGTATTATGCGTAAGTTGGATAATACAGACTTTGAGAAAGCCAATATTGAGTATATTGAGTTCTGGTTGATGAGTCCTATGCTCACCAACGATTCTGTGACCTTTGAGGGTGGTGACTTGTATATTGACTTAGGCGATGTGAGTGAAGACATCTTGCGTGATGGCAAGAAATCGTTTGAACATGGTTTGCCATTGAATGAGGGTGACGAGGCGCTGGTGGAGCAAACTATATGGGGACGTGCTCCACGTACTACGAGCACCGTGGTGGCATTTGCCAACGAAGCTGGCGCACGAGCAAAACAAGATGTGGGATTGGATGGTTTGTCGAATGACCAAGAGGTGGATCCGATGTTCTTGTATTATAATGGCAGGAATCCGTATGTGGAGTATGTGGAGGCGTTGCGTGGTAAACTGGATGATGCGGTACTAGCCTTGTGGGAGCAAGATGATTATTCTCCAATCAACGACCCTGCGGGTGATAACTATCACTACTATCGTGGCGAAGATTATGACCGAGAAGAGACCCCTATTCTTTTGCGATACAAACGATACAATGGTATGGAAGGCAATTCGCCTGAGGCGCAAGATGACGAGCCTTATGGTTCAGCCTCTACCTTGCACCCTGACATAGAAGATATTAACAACGATAATACCCTGAACGACGGTGAGCGTTTTTATCGATACCACATTTCGTTGCGTCCACAAGATATGATGCGCGTTGGCCAACAGCATATAGCCAGCATAATGGAAACACATGTGAAGTTGCGCAACGATGAAGTAGTGCCTGTGAAATGGTATCAGTTCAAGATACCATTGAAAGGTGATAGCGCCACGGTACAGAAAGTGGGAAATATTCGTAATTTCAAGTCGATTCGCTTTGCGCGTATCTTCATGACCAACTTCAAAGAAGAAACTCATTTGCGTTTTGCATCCTTTGATCTGGTACGTGGCGAATGGCGCAACTATACTAAAGGCTTGTATCAGGATGTGACCAATAACCAATACAACATAGCTAATCCATATACATCTAATGGTTCGTTGGATGTGCAGGCGGTGAATATAGAGGAGAACTCTAATCGTGCACCAGTGAACTATGTGCTACCTCCTGGTATCTCTCGCCAGACAGACCCAGGTCAGGCGCAGTTGATTGCACAAAATGAGCAAGCAATGGTGCTGAAGGTGAACTATTTGCCAGCCAAAGATGCACGTGCGGTATATAAAAATGTAAGCTACGACATGCGCCAATATAAGCGTCTGCAGATGTTTGTTCACGCAGAGTGTATGCCTGATTTTGATGAGATACAGGATAAGGACTTGACTTGCTTTATTCGATTGGGTTCCGATATCAAAAATAATTACTATGAATATGAAATTCCGCTTCATTTGACTCCAGCAGGATTGTACAATAATGAGAGCGCGGAAGATCGCTTGAAAGTCTGGTTAAAAGAAAATACGTTTGATTTCCCATTGAGTGTGTTTACCGATGCCAAGATGGCGCGTAATAAGGCTAAGCGTGCAGGTAATGCGAATGTGGGCAATACGATACCATATGAGGTGTATGACCCAGAGAAGCTGGATAATAAGATCACCGTTATGGGTAATCCTACCTTGGAAGATATCCAAGCTATCATGATTGGTGTGCGTAACAACACTAGTCATGAAGTGAGTGGTGAGGTCTGGGTAAACGAATTGCGCTTGAGCCAATTCAACGAACAAGGAGGTGTGGCAGCTATGGCTAATGCGGCATTGAGCGTGAGTGATATTGCGCAAGTGAATGTGGCTGGTAGATTGGAAACAGCAGGTTATGGATCGATAGAATCGAATGTGCTGGATAGAAACATGGACAATATGTACCAAATTTCTGTGAGCGCTGCTTTGGAAGCTGGTCGTTTGTTCCCTGAGAAAGCGAAGTTGCAAGTGCCGCTATATGTGTCATATACCAACGAAACATTATCGCCTAATTATGATCCGTTGGATAGCGATATTCAACTGTCTGAAACCCTAGAGAACTATGAGACGACCGTGGAGAAAGACTCGATTAAGGAAATGGCGAATACGGTGCAAGAGGCTACCAGCTTCTCGGTGACGAACATGAAGCTGGATATCCACTCTAAGAAACGCAATATGTTCTATGATCCAGCTAACTTCTCCATCTCAGCAAGCTATAATAAGCAAAATCAACATTCACCAGAAATTCAGCAGGATATAGTAACGGATCAAAAGGGCTCATTTAACTATTCCTACAACTTCAATCCGCAGCCTTGGGAGCCATTTAAGGATGTGAAGAGTGTGGAGAATGTGAAATTCTTGAAAGAAATGAATTTCTTCTATTTGCCTCAATCGTGGGCTTTCAACACAACGATGCATCGTACTTTTACCCATATGAAGATGCGTGATTTCAGTGTTGAAGCTACGGGTGCAAGAGATATGGATTTGACCTTCTCGAAGGACTTTACATGGGATCGAAACTTCGACTTCAAGTATGATTTGACGAAGAACATGAAGTTTACCTTCCAGACAGCTATGAACTCTACGGTGGATGAGGGTTATTATACACCAGAGATTATTCGTGATTATGCCTTTACGAATGATTACTATGAGGCTTGGAAAGATACTATCCAACGTAGTTTGGCCACTTGGGGTAATCCATATACCTATCAGCAGTTGTTCTCTGCTTCGTGGAATGTGCCGCTTAATCGTATCCCTTATTTGGAAGCCATTACCGCTAATGGATCATATAATGCCACTTACAACTGGAATCGAACCATGCAATCGTCGGGACAGGAAATGGCAAACTTGGGTAATGTGATTAGTAGTACACGAGCTTGGCAAGTAGATGGTGGTATTAATTTTGAAACGCTGTATGGCAAATCCAAATATTGGAAACAAGTATCTCAGCGTTTTTCTCAACGTTCGCGTCGCAGACCTTTCCGTCCGAAGACATACAACGAAACAGTAACGTTGGTGGCAGGTGAGTCGAAAGACATCAACCACAAATTGGGTAGCGAAAACATCAAAGTGACTGCTGTCACAGAAGGTGGCAAAACTGTTCGTGTAAAGGTGGTGCCAAAATCCGCGACACAGGCTACTATTGTTGCTAAAGAGAATCTGGAGAATGTGAAACTGACCATAACCACTGCGGATCCTAACCAGCGTACTGCAGCAGAAACGACTATGGATTTGGCGGCTTACTTTGGTACGATGCTCCGCAAGATACAGGTGACGTATCGTAATACCAATTCGATGACATTGCCAGGTTTTGCTCCGCAAGCAGGGTTTATGGGACAACAAAAGTTTAATGATCTATACGCACCAGGTTTCGACTTTGCATTCGGCTTCTTTGGCGATAATTTTGTGGAGAAAGCCAAAGAGCAAGGTTGGCTTTCGGGAGACACTACGGTGGTACAACCTGCGTCGCGTACTATGACCAATGATTTTGATATAAAAGTGTCACTTGAACCTTTCCCTGGATTTAAGATTCAAGTTAATGGTAAGCGCTATGCAGCAGAATCGTCATCAATCATTTATTCGTTTGACCAGTTGCAAGAGAATATGACAGGTTCGTTCAATATCACACAGGTGGCTATTGGTACGGCTTTCCAACGTATAGGCAATGCTGATGACAACTTCTCGTCGGAGGTGTTTAGTCAGTTCTTGAACAATAGGGACGTGCTTGTAGGACGTGTGCAAGAACAGTATAGCGATATGACGTATCCAGCGTCAGCATCTATCCCCGCTTCGCTGCACGGAAAAAAATATGACAGAAAATATGGAGCTATTGGCAATAGTACAGCCGATGTGTTGGTGCCAGCCTTCTTGGCTGCATATACGGGACGTGATCCACACAAAGTGAGTTTGAATCCATTTATGGGATTGCTACAAGTGTTGCCTAACTGGTCTGTTACATTTGATGGCTTGGGCAAGTTGCCTTGGATGCGTGATCATTTCAAGTCGGTGAATATTACGCATGCTTATACTTGTAAGTATGCCATCGGTAGTTACTCAAGCTACTCAACTTGGGTAC
>JAFZGC010000008.1 GCA_017555595.1 Paludibacteraceae bacterium
AACTTATATTTAGGTGGTTATAGCGCTGAGGTCCCACCCCTTCCCATTCCGAACAGGGTCGTTAAGCTCAGCAACGCCGATGGTACTGCGTTTGTGGGAGAGTAGGTAGCCGCCATTTTCAGAGAGTCTAAGTAACAACTTAGGCTCTCTTTGTTTTATCCCCTAGCCTTTACACCTTACACTTTACACCTTACACCTTGTACCCTATACTTTCCACCCAAATATTTGCTCAATCAAAAAAAAAGTTGTACCTTTGCAGAGTAATTTTATAAAAGAATATTTTATGAGTAACAAGGTAGCGGAAAACCCTTTCAAAAACCGCATTGATGAGGTTAAAGTCGAAAGGTTAATAGCGAAAGGCGAGGATGCCAGAGGCTATTGTACTTCTTTTATCGTGATTTCTGCATTGTTTGTCACGCTTTATGTGGTGAGCAATGTAATGGCAGTCAAGGTGATTGGTCTGTGGAATCTTTTTTATTTTGATGCAGGTACCATCACTTTCCCCTGTGCATATATGTTGGGTGATGTTTTGACAGAGATCTGGGGATATAAGACTGCTCGAAAAGTAATATTCACTACGCTATTATGTAATATTGTGATGGTACTGTGTACGCAAATAGGCGTATTCTTGCCATCGCCAGATTATTTGGATGCAACGGCACAAGCATATAATACGATGTTTTCATGCGTACCTCGTATTGTAATTGCTTCCCTGACGGGATTCTTATTAGGCGAACTGAGTAATGCTTGGCTTATGGAGCGAATCAAGAAGTGGACAAAAGGTCGAAAACTTTGGGTGAGAACCATCGGTAGTTCGGCTGTGGCGTATTGGTTTGATTCTTTACCCTTTGTGCTTATCGCTTTTGCTGGTACAGTATCCACGCACGATTTGTTGCTGATGATAGCATTCCAATATGCATCTAAATTGTTGATCGAGGCAGTCTTGGGTACGCCAATGGCGTATGCGGTGATATCCGCTTTGCGGAAAAGAGGAACTCTCCCCAGCTCTCCTTTCAATGAGGAAGATAATAAATAGTATGGAACGATACTCGTTGATACATAGTGTGTTACCAAGAGAGTTTGTACTTTTGCAGGGGCAGGGGTGCAAATGGAAGCAATGTACCTTCTGTGATTATCACACAGATGTGAGTCAAGAACCATATCTTGTGAACCGAGAAGTACTAGACTGTGTGACAGGCGTTTATGGTGTGTTAGATATTATCAACTCAGGTTCGGCAATGGAGTTGGATGAACAGACAATTGGCGAGATACAACGTGTAGTCAAAGAGAAACATATCCATACGCTATGGTTTGAAGCACATTATATGTACCGCCATAAATTGGCTAAGTTTGCAGAGCGGTTTGAGGGCGTAGAAGTGAAGTTCCGCTGTGGAATAGAGAGCTTTGATGGTGCATTACGCGAGCAATGGAAGAAAGGAGTCGCGGCAGATGTGACGGCAGAAGATGTGGCAAAGTATTTTCAAGGAGTTTGTCTGCTTTGTTGTACAGATGGCGATTCGAAAGACCGTATTTTGAAAGATATAGCACTAACTCAAGAGCATTTTGAATATGCGAGTGTGAATGTCTTCTGCGAGAATACCACCAGTCTTCAGCGCGATGAAGAATTGGCAAATTGGTTTGTGGAAGAAGTATATCCGAAATTGAAACAATCGAAGAAAATAGAGATATTAATTAACAATACAGATTTAGGTGTAGGATGAAGTACGAAGAAGTGATGATGAATTTGAAGCAAGGCAAATATGCTCCTGCGTATATGCTTTGTGGAAAAGAACCTTATTATATAGATAAGGTGGCAGACTATATTGAGCAGAATGTGCTAGATGAGATGGCTCGTGAGTTTGACCAAACCGTTATCTACGGAAAGGACTTGAGCGGAGGTGATGTGAGTGCTGTGATTGGTGCTGCACGTGGGTTTGCCATGATGGGGGGATATAAAGTGATCATTGTGAAAGAAGCACAGAATATCAAGAAATGGGAGGCATTGGCACTCTATATGGATAATCCACAACCATCCACTATCTTGGTCTTTTGCTATAAATATGGTTCGCCAGATAAGCGCTTGAACCTCTTTAAGAACTGGGAGAAGAAAGGTGGCGTACTGATGGAGTCAGAACAATTGCGTGATTATCAAGTGGAGAAATGGATTCGTGATTATGTAGCGCAACGCAATAAAGAGTTGAAAGAGAGTGGGGATGAGGTGCAGATTGATGAGAAGGTAACTAAGATATTAGCAGATAGTATTGGCACAGATTTAACACAGATTGTGGGTGCATTGCAGAAGTTGATTGACGGTCGTCCAGAGGGTGTAAAGGTGATAGATGCCGCTCTAGTAGAAAGAAATATCGGTATATCGAAGGATTTTAATGTGTTTGAGTTGCAAGAAGCCTTGATAAAAGGAGATATTGTAAAAGCTAATCGCATCACGCAGTATTTTGCGACATCGAAGGATCACCCTATGGTGAAAGAGTTGGGCATATTGTACGGATTCTTTGCTAACTTGATGATTTACCATTATTTACCCGATAAAAGTGATCGCGCAGCCGCTAGTGCATTGGGCGTTTCGCCGTTCTTTGTGAAGGATTATGCAGCAGCTGCAAAGCGTTATTCGGCAGGCAAGACATTTGCGATAATTGGCTACTTCCGTGAAACAGATGCTAGATTGAAGGGTATCAATAACCCAAGTGCGAAGGATGCAGATTTGTGGAAAGAACTTATTTATAAGATTTTACATTAATTATTTGCTCATTTCAGAAAAATGTAGTACCTTTGCAGCCGATTTTGAAAGAGGATAGATTTGGACTGCTTGCAACCTCTATAAAACAATGCTAAAACTTTGTGCCGCAAGACCCAAACAGTCACTTGTGGCTTTTTTTTGACCCTAACAAGATAAAATGAACTATTTATTTACATCAGAGAGTGTCAGCGAAGGACACCCAGACAAAGTGGCAGATCAAATCAGCGATGCCATCCTAGACCAATTCTTAGCATTAGACCCTAATTCACACGTGGCATGCGAAACCATGGTAACAACCGGACAGGTGATCGTGGCTGGCGAAGTGTCAAGTGAGAAGTATGTGGATATCCAAAACACTGTGCGTAAAACCATCGCAGAGATTGGTTATACGAAGTCCGCGTATAAGTTTGAAGCAGAAAGTTGTGGTATTTTGACAGCGTTGCACGAGCAGAGTGCAGACATCGCACGTGGTGTGGATGGGCAAGGAACAGAGAACGTGGGCGAGCAGGGAGCAGGCGACCAAGGAATGATGTTTGGTTATGCAAGCGACGAGACAGAAAACTATATGCCATTAACCTTGGACTTGGCACACACCTTAGTTTATACGCTCGCGCGTGTGCGTAAGGAGGGCGAGGAAATGTTGTATCTGCGTCCAGACTCAAAGAGCCAAGTGACCATGGAGTATAGCGAGGAAGGCGAACCATTGCGTATAGATACAATCGTAGTGAGCACTCAACATGATGAGGATGCTACTCAAGAGCAAATCAAGGCGGATATTCAACGTGTTTTGTTGCCTCGCGTGGCAAAACGTGATGCGAGATATGCTGAGTTGCTGAAGGGTGACTTTAAGCTATTGGTGAACCCAACAGGTAACTTTGTGATTGGTGGTCCTCATGGCGATACCGGTTTGACAGGAAGAAAGATTATTGTTGATACCTACGGTGGTCGCGGTGCTCACGGAGGTGGCGCTTTCTCTGGAAAAGATCCATCGAAAGTGGATCGTTCGGCAGCATACGCAGCACGTTGGATTGCGAAAAACATGGTTGCTGCTGGTGTGGCAAAAGAGATGTTGGTGCAAATCAGCTATGCCATTGGTGTGGCAAAACCAGTGAGCGTTTGCGTAAATACCTATGGCACAGCAAAAGTGGCGTTGAGCGATGGTGAGATCGCAAAGAAAGTAAGTGAGATGTTCGATCTACGTCCACAAGGCATCATCGAGGCGCTGAAGTTGAAGCAACCAATGTATGAGGAGACTGCCCGTTATGGACATATGGGTCGTACCAACGAGGTGGTGAAGAAAGTGTTTGTAGATAATGGACAAGTGATCGAGCGCGAGGTAGAGTTGTTTACCTGGGAGAAACTTGATAAAGTGGCTGAGATTAAACAAACATTTGGATTATGACAAAGACGAAACAAACTTGGCTCGTGGTGGGCATCGTGCTTTTGGCACTAGTGCTCGACCAAGTGTCGAAGGTGTATATCAAAACGCATTTTCAGTTGGGCGAGGCACACGAAGTGCTGTCGTGGTTCTGGATTGTGTTTGTGGAGAACAATGGCATGGCTTTTGGTATAGAGTGGTTTAGCAAATTGTTGTTGACCTTGTTCCGTATTGTGGCTGTGGGAGTTTTGGGGTGGTATATCCACACGATGATTCACAAACAAATCGTTCGAACGGGTTATCTGACAACTATTGCTATGGTGATAGCAGGTGCGTTGGGCAATATTATCGACTGTGTGTTCTATGGCAAGATCTGGGAGTATGCGGGTTGGTTTCATGGTAGAGTGGTAGATATGTTGTACTTTCCGTTGATTCGCAATGCAGCAGGCGAGTGTTTGTTCTTTCGCCCTGTGTTTAATATTGCAGATTCGTTTATTACGGTGGCGGTGTTCTTGATAATCATCTTCTATCGCAAGGATTTGGATGAGAGTTTGAATGCAATCTTTCCAAAGAAAGGGGAGAAAAGTTAAAGGTGAAAAGTAAAGTGTACATAGGGGTATTGGTATTACTATGCGTGGTGGCTGGATGTCGTCCACGTAGTGTGTTGTCCAATCGAGAGATGCGCGATTTGTTATATGATTTGCATAGAACGGATGGTGTAATACAAATATTAGGGTACAACTATGGACACAATCAAGAGGTGGCAGCATACTATAAGTCAGTATTGGATGAACACGGCGTGACACAAAGCCAGTTTGATTCATCTTTGATATGGTTTACTGATAACCCTCAGATTTTTAATAAGATATATCCTAAAGTTATTGAGCGTTTGCAGGATGATTTAAATTATGAAGAGTTGCTACGCGATGAACGTATAGAACAAAAAAAACGGGAGAAAGGTATATCTGTGGAACCTGTGCAAAAAGTAAGTGAAACTGTATCGTTGCGACCTTGTAAAGACGTTCAAAGGGAGTATCTCTTTGGCATCGAAAATCCATGGAAAGAGTGGAAAAGTGCAGAATTTTGCGAAAAAGATATCATAATATTTGGTCAATTGGAAAAAAAGTAGTACCTTTGCACGATTTTTCGGGTTATTTGGGTTAATTGACTTTTCAACCCTTAAAACTTTTGAAACTTTTAAACTTTATTTATAAATTCGCTATGCTGGGCAGTTGTGGCTCAAAAGTGAGCGCGTAAAGTGGTCTGTCGGCATAGCCAAAACATTAAAAAACAAATGGATACATTAAGTTACAAGACTGTATCAGCAAACAAAGCAACCGCTCAAAAGGGCTGGGTTGTTGTTGATGCTGAAGGCCAAGTGCTTGGCCGCATGTGCTCGAAGGTAGCTAAAATCCTTCGTGGCAAGTACAAACCAAACTTCACTCCAAATGTTGACTGCGGTGACAACGTAATCATCATTAATGCAGAAAAAGTGCAATTGACAGGCAACAAGTGGAATGATCGCGTGTATGTTCGCTATACTGGTTTCCCAGGTGGTCAACGCGAGATGACTCCAGCTCAAATGTTGGAGAAAGGTGCTGATCGTTTGATTAAGAAGGTGGTTAAGGGTATGCTCCCAAAGAACCGTCTCGGTCGTCAAATCATCGGTAATCTCTACGTTTTTGAAGGTGCAGAGCACGATAAGCAAGCACAACAACCAGTACAAATTGATATCAACACCCTTAAATAATTGAAGATATGGAAATGATTAATGCATTAGGTCGTCGTAAAGCAGCAGTTGCTCGCGTTTATGTACAAGAAGGTACCGGCAAAATCACAATCAACGGTCGTGATTTGGATGTGTACTTCCCAAGTCCAATTCTTCAATATGTTGTTAAGCAACCTCTTAACAAACTTGAAGTGGCTGAGAAATATGATATCAAAGTTAACCTCGATGGTGGTGGTTACAAAGGTCAAGCAGAGGCTTTGCGTCTTGCAATCGCTCGCGCTTTGGTAAAGATCAACCCAGAGGACAAACCAGCGTTGAAGGCTGAGGGCTTCATGACTCGCGATGCTCGTGAGGTAGAGCGTAAGAAGCCAGGTCAACCAAAAGCACGCAAACACTTCCAATTTAGTAAGCGTTAATATCCAAATAGCAGTGACTCCGTGGTGGCAATTTTTTGCTCGCCACGGATTACTCTGTTATTCCACGCGTACGCGCTTCTCTGCGTAAGGGTGGCAGACGGATAAATTATCATTAAATAATTCAAACTAATCAAACAAAATGAGAACAAATTTTGATCAACTTCTCGAGGCTGGCTGCCACTTTGGCCACCTCAAACGTAAATGGAACCCAGCTATGGCTCCTTACATCTACATGGAGCGCAATGGTATCCACATCATCGACCTCAACAAAACCGTTGTTAAAATTGACGAGGCTGCTGAGGCATTGAAAGCTATCGCTAAATCTGGTCGCAAGATCCTCTTCGTTTCTACTAAGAAACAAGGTCAAGAGGTAGTTGCTACTAAAGCTCAAGAGGTTAACATGCCTTAGCTCACCGAGCGTTGGGCTGGTGGTATGCTCACCAACTTCCCTACAATCCGTAAGGCTGTGAAGAAAATGTCAACTATCGACAAGATGATGGCTGATGGTACATTCAACAACATCTCTAAACGTGAGAAACTCCAAATCACTCGTCAACGTGAGAAACTCGAGAAGAACCTCGGTTCTATCGCAGACCTCACCCGCCTTCCTAGCGCAGTA
>JAFZGC010000050.1 GCA_017555595.1 Paludibacteraceae bacterium
CCCAGCTTGGACTATGGCTGCAGATCTCTCTCTCTATTATCGCCAGCCTATTGCATTGCCAATGGGAGAGAGTTATTTTGCATTGGGTTTCAATCTTAGCAATCTAGGTGGTAAGATGACTTATGATGAGGGTGATACACAACATTTTATTCCAGCAAATATGCGTCTTGGTGTAAGTTATGAATTGCCATTTGATGACTACAACCGCTTGATGATTTCTGCGGAAGCCAACAAAATGTTAGTTCCTACGTATAATAAATCTAAATTTGCTGTTGATGCCAATGGTAACCAATTGGATGGTCAACAACGCAAAGAGTGGTATTCTGAAATATCCTCTCCTAATGGCTGGTGGCAATCATTCTGCGATGCTCCAGGCTACAATGAAGTGGATGCCGCTACCGGTAAACATATCTCCGCAACCCCAGCACTTGAGGAGTTGCAAGAGATTCAATGGGGTATAGGTTTGGAGTATAGCTACAACCGTCAATTTTTTGGTCGTATAGGTTATAGTCACGAGAATTATTACAAAGGTAACCGTCGTTATTTCACCGCAGGTGCTGGTTTCAAATTGAGTATCTTCTCGTTGGATTTCTCATATTGTGTTGCAGCAGCAAGCAATCCGCTTAACAATACAATGCGCTTTACCCTTGGTTTCGACCTTGCAGGTATCAAAGATCTTGTAAACAACAGGAAGTAATGCGTATCGGTTTCGGATATGATGTACACGCTTTTGCTCCCAACCGCGAATTGTGGTTGGGGGGCATTCGCGTGCCTGCGGAACAAGGTTTATTAGGACATTCTGATGCGGATGTGCTGATTCATGCACTCTGCGATGCATTACTAGGTGCAGCTGCGATGCGCGATATCGGCTACCATTTTCCACCACTCAAGGGCAATGAGTACGAAAATATCGATTCTAAAATCCTCCTGCGCAAGGTCATGACTATGCTCCGCGAAGCGGGATATGAATTAGGCAATTGCGATTGCACTATCTGTGCAGAAGCACCAAAACTCAATCCACATATCCCAGCCATGACCACTTGTCTGGCAGAAGTAATGGGTGTCAGCGAAAATCAAATTAGCATCAAAGCTACCACTACTGAGAAACTTGGCTTTGTTGGTAGAAAAGAGGGTATCGCCGCACAAGCGGTGGTGCTGATAGTGTAGTATGAACAGTCGTATATTCATATTGATTATGGTGTTGTTCGTTGGTGTGGCGAGTCACTATTTGTTTGCGCAGCCAACCGATACTACCGAACACCCTGCTACGCAGGCGATGAACAATACTGAACAGCGTAGCTATGAACTTGTCAGCAGGCGTGACACGCTGTTGACAAATGATAGTATCATCGTCATTCACACCGTTTGTGCGCCTATGTGTTCCTCGCACGCGCGTGTATATAATAAGGAGTGGCAAGTGATTGGCGAGTTGAAAGCACCTTTCCGTTCTATTTTCCCCGAGGCATATATCGAGGACAATCATATTCTTTGGCGCGATAATGACACCCTAGACTACAGTCCTGCGCCTTAGAATACTTTTTTTTTAAAAAAAACTTACAACGTTGAAACCTTTACAACTTTTAAAACCGTTACAACTCCCAATCTATCTGATTGGGTATATGGCTGCGGGCAAAACTACGGTCGGTCGTTTGTTGGCTGATCGTTTGGGTTGGCGTTTTGTGGACTTGGACGAGGCATTCGCTGAGATTCATAGCCAGACACCTGCAGAGTATATTCGCGAGCACGGTATTGAAGCGTTTCGCTACAAAGAGAAGTATGTGGTCGAAGACCTAGCTGAACTGCCCATTGAGAAAGTGATTTATGCTACAGGAGGCGGTTATCCGTGCTGGGAGGATAATATGGAGTGCCTTAAGGAATTGGGTACGAGTATTTATCTCAAGTGGAAACCCGAACATTTGGCTCAACGACTTATGCTCACGGATTTGAGTACGCGTCCTGTGCTACAGGGACGTACAGAGGAGGAGTTGCTGGCGTTCATTACCCCGCAACTACAGGCCCGCGAACCATTCTATATGATGGCGGACTATGTCATCGAAGCACCTGTCAAGGACATTGCCGCAGAAGACGACAAAAACATAGCAGAACAATTATGGAAATTAATCTCATACAAGACGAAATAATAGAGGAGTTCAGCAGTTTTGACGACTGGATGGACCGATATAGTTTGCTTATTGACTACGGAAACGGCTTAGAACCATTTCCTGAAGCAGATAAAAACGAGCAAAATCTGATTGACGGATGCCAATCAAAGGTATGGTTTACGGCAGAAATGCGTGATGGTAAGATCGTTTATCATGGCGATTCGGATGCAATTTTGGTAAAAGGTATTGTGGCTTTGCTGATCCGTGTACTGAGTGATCATACCCCAGAAGAGATTGTAAATACGAAGTTGTATTTCATTGATGAAATAAATCTCCGCGAGCATCTTTCTCCAACCCGCAGCAATGGACTCAATGCCATGCTCAAGCAGATGCGATTGTTCGCACTAACCTATCAAGCACAAAGTTAAACATGAAATTGAGAGAGAGCATACTCATTTTGATGGCTTTTGTTCCATCCTTTATTTTTGCACAAGCGGCTATCATAGAGAAGGATACTTCGATTGTAACTCCTGAAGCACACTTCTTTGCCACCTTTGTCAAGTCTTTTGACCACGGAATATCGCTTACTTTTGAGGAGGAGATTCGTAGTGCACCTTCGCACCGTTCGCATACTACGGTGGGCTTGACCTATGCGCCTATCCAATATGTGAATATCTATGCGGCTTATACGCTCAAACTGTATGGTGACCAAGGTTGGAGCGATGTCAATAAGTATCTTCGCCATCGTGCAAACTTCCTGATAACAGGACAAGTAAAGTTGGGGCAATGGAACTTATCGCTGCGCGAGGGTGTAATGTTGGATGCCCGTTGCGATGAGGTAGATAAACGAGAGAAAAATCAAGTGGACTTTACACTGCGTAGTCGCCTGCAAGCCGTATATGCGATTCCAGAAACGCCACTTAGCATAGTGGGTAAGTTCGAAATACTCAATACCTTGAATGCCCCCGTGGACTATGTTAATGAGGCGATAAGGCGAGAGGCGAAAGGCGCTGAGACTCTCTCCCTTCAGGGGGAGTTGGAGGGGGCTTCCTATGGTCAGTATATTAGCGAATTGCGTCCAGAAGCAGGTGTGCAATGGAAAATCAACAAACAAAACTCCTTAACCCTCACTTACCGCTACAACTACCTTTACGATCGCGGTATTAGCATTGATGACATTACAGAAAATATCACGATAACAAATAAATATACTACCAAACACCTAATACTACTTGCATATAAATTTGGTTGGTAAATCCATATAACATAACAACAGACACGCATTTGCGTGTCTGTTGTTATATTCCCAGCCTTTAACCTTTAGCCTTTAACCTTTAACCTATCGCCTATACCTCGCTAATCTTTCCGTCTGCGAATTGAAGCTTGCGTCCTGGGTATTGCTCAGGCCACATAGGGTTGTGGGTGGACATGATTACAGTCATACCTGCTTGGCTGATACTATAGAGTAAATCCATAATACCTTTTCCTGTTTCAGGATCAAGATTACCCGTAGGCTCATCCGCTAGGATCAAACTAGGGGCATTGAGCAATGCGCGTGCAATCACCACACGTTGCTGCTCACCGCCAGAGAGTTGGTAAGGCATCTTATATGCTTTCTCCTCCATGCCTACTTGCTTCAGCACATCGTGGATATTATTCTTCATCGCTTGCTTGTCTTTCCAGCCTGTTGCCTTGAGCACAAACATCAGATTTTCCTCTACATTGCGATCTACAAGCAACTGAAAGTCTTGGAAGACCACCCCCACTTTCCTACGCAGATAAGGTATATCGCGGCGACGAAGCTTCAGCAGGTTATAGTCTAACGCAGTAGCCTCCGTACCCTCAATGGGCAGTTCGCCATAGATAGTCTTCATAAAACTGGACTTACCACTACCTACACGCCCTAATAGATACACCATTTCGCCTGAAGAAACAGTCAAATTGACATCTGTCAGGACGATTTGCTCGTCCTGACAGATCTCTACATTCTTATATACAATCAGTTCGTTCATTAATACCGCCTTTAACCTTACTCTGCGTCCATTTGGTTGATTTTGTTCTCAAGGTCAGTAAGTTGGCTCTTGAGCGTGTCAATTTTCTTACGCATATCATCCACCAATTTGTTGGCATTTTTTGATTTGCCTGTGAAGAAGAGAATATTGTTCTCCGCTGTTTTAATCTCTTGTACGAGGTTCTCGTACATGCGTACCAACTTTTGGCGGTCGGTCATACCATCTACTTTTTTGTTCCAACGCTCTTTGGCTTCGGCGCGTTTTTGTGCATATTGCTCGCGCAATTCTTTGGTAGCTTCGCGTTTTGCCTCAAAGAAGGTATCGCATGCTGCGGTAAACTTCTTCCACAAATCATCAGAGTATTTGCGTGCTACAGGACCTACTTTTTTCCATTGTTGTTGAAGCTCGATGAGGCGGTTGGTAGTCTCTGTCCATTCAATGCTGTCTTTCAATGCTTCTGCAGCTTCAATGAGTTCGCGTTTCTTTTTCAAGTTCTCGCTAAACTCATCACGCATACCTTTATAGTAATTGGTTTTTGCCTTAAAGAATGCCTCGCACAATTCGCGGTATTCGTTGTAGATAGCTTGATTTTGTTTCTTAGGAGCAAAACCAATGGTGCGCCATTCTTGTTGGATGGCTTGTACTTTCTCGGTGGCATCGTCCCATTGCTTGTTGGATTTCAGTTTATTGATATCCAGTGCTTTGATTTGCTCAATCAATGCTTGCTTTTTCTCCAGATTCTCGTTCTCTTTAGCGTGTAACTCGTCGAAATACGCTTGATGTTTTTTGTTGATGACGCTGCTGGCTTGTTTGAAACGATTCCACAAGTCTTCACGTAACTCGCGAGCCACAGGACCAATCTCTGCCCACTCGTCATGCAACTGTTGCAATGCACGGTTTGCCTCTATGATGTTAGGATTCTCTTGTAATTTCTCGGCTGCTTCGCAAAGCATGGTCTTCATCTCAAGATTTTTCTTAAAATCCAAATCACGCAATTCAATGTTGATTTTCACGAGGTCATAGAAGCGCTCTTGGTATTGTTGATAGTTTTTCCAAATCTCTTGTACTTTAGGAGCTGGCACTGCACCGATGGTTTTCCATTCTGCTTGCAGTTCGCGCATTTTCTTCAGGTTATCCATCACATCTGCGGTCTCAGCATCTGCCATCTCTTTCATTTGAGTCAAGATGTTTTCTTTGCGAAGAAGGTTTTGTGCTTGCTCCTCTTCGATTTGCTTTTGCAATTCAGCGCGGCGTTGTTTGTATTGCGCCAACAGTTCGCGGAACTCTTGCTCCAACTCATCTACCGAAGGCAACCAGTTTTCCAACACTTCGCCTGCAGCTTGTGCTGCTTCAAGTGCGGCTTTCTTTTGTGCCTCTAATTCTTGATGATACTGACGGTAGAATTGTGTTTTTAGCACTTCCACTTGTTCTTTCACTTCCGCTACATTCTTCTGTAGTAACTCCTTTAGTTCGTCAACGAACTGTTGTTTTTCATTTGCCATAATTGTAAAATAGTTACGCCCTTTCGAGCGGGGTTCATAAATTTCGGTGCAAAGATACGAATAAATTTGCATATGTGCAAAAAAAAGTGTACCTTTGCGCACAAATTTTATAATTATGGCAGAAATAGAACAAGAATGGACGACTGAGATTCGTCCGAAAGATAGTCTGTTGTCCGTAGATTTCAAAGAAATCTGGCGTTATCGTGATTTGATGATGCTCTTCGTGAAGCGTAATATCATTACGCAATACAAGCAAACTGTTTTAGGACCGTTGTGGTTTTTGATTCAGCCCATGATGACCACAGTGATGTATATGGTGGTATTTGGTGGTATTGCTAAAATTTCTACCGATGGTCTTCCACAACCGTTATTCTATTTGGCAGGTATTAGTTTTTGGCAGTATTTTGCTGATTGCTTAGGCAAAACATCCAATACATTCGTAAGCAACGCGGGGATATTTGGTAAAGTCTATTTTCCTCGTTTGGTGACTCCACTCAGCGATGTGATTAGCAACTTGCTACGCTTTGGTATTCAGTTTGGTTTGTTCTTGGTGGTGTATGCGTATTATGCATTGTTTACCGATGTGCAGATACACACCAATTGGTATGCCTTGATGCTTCCTATTCTAGTTTTGATGTTAGCTGGTTTGGCATTGGGCTTTGGTATATTATTCTCAAGTATGACCACCAAGTACCGCGACTTGCAACTGCTCTTAGGTTTCTTCGTAAGCTTGTGGATGTATGCTACACCTGTCATTTATCCTCTTTCTACTATTACAAACGAAACATTGCGTTTGGTCATGCAGCTTAATCCGCTTACTGGTATTGTAGAGTTCTTTAAGTACGGTATGTTGGGTGTTGGTTGCCATGAGTGGTGGATGTTGGGATATAGTTTCGGCTTTATGGTGGTGCTACTCGCTATTGGTATTGTGGTATTCAATAAAGTGCAAAAGTCCTTTATGGATACGGTTTAGTATTTAGTGGACGCTACGCTACAGTTTAGTGTTTGGAGATGATGAAATTATTTCCTAACTGTAAGATTAATTTAGGTTTACGCGTTGTGCGTAAGCGCGAGGATGGTTATCATGACTTGGAAACTAT
The DNA here is from genome assembly GCA_017555595.1 of Paludibacteraceae bacterium. Taxonomy (GTDB): domain Bacteria; phylum Bacteroidota; class Bacteroidia; order Bacteroidales; family Paludibacteraceae; genus Colicola. The sequence goes on from JAFZGC010000050.1 coordinate 6,717, forward strand.
CTTCTGTCCCGTTATGGGATTGCATGATGAATTGGAAGTTATCTCCTCTTCGGAATTCGAATTCATTCAAGAAGGTTTAGCAGTTGATTGTAAACCAGAAGACAATTTAATTGTTAAATGTTTTCTGAATATGAAAGCGAAATATCCGCAGATTGGTGATGTGCGTATTCGCTTTAAGAAGAATATCCCTTTTGGTGCAGGTCTTGGTGGCGGAAGTAGCGATGCTGCTCATATGGCGATTGCGTTAAATGAGATTTTTGCTCTTGGGCTAACTAGAGAACAATTGGCAGACGAGGTGCGCCCATTGGGTGCGGATTGTCCATTCTTTATCTATAACACTCCTTGTTATGCCGAAGGAATAGGTGATAAACTCACGCCTATTTCGCTGAATTTAAGTGGCTTGCGACTTGTGATGATCAAACCAAATTGCGGTGTCTCAACCAAAGAAGCGTATGCGGGCATAAAACCGAAAGGTACATGCGCCGTCTTGAACGACCTTAAAGTCCTTAGGGCCCTTAACGACCTTACTATCCTTACCGCCCTTACCAACGATTTTGAAGAAACCGTTTGTAAGATTCATCCTGAAATCGCAGAAACAAAACAACGCCTGCTAGATGCAGGCGCTGTGTATGCAGCTATGTCAGGCTCAGGATCAACAGTCTTTGGTTTGTTCCAACACGATGCGGAAGGTTGTACCGACGCCCAATTGCGATTGCTTCACGAAGAGTTTGCCTCGATGGTAATTCTCGATGATACGCTTGCCTAAACTGAGTCCCAATCCCCAACCGCGTTTCTTGCTCGTGTAACCGGGCTGGAATATCCGTTTGAAGTTTCTGCGGTCAATGCCCTTGCCGGTGTCGGTAATGTCGATATATATCTTGCCTTTCGCCTCTCGCCTTACCTCAATGGTGATACTCCCTTTGCCTTCCATTGAGTCGATGGCATTCTTGCAAATGTTCTCAATCACCCATTCAAATAGTGGCGCGCACAGCATCGCCCTTGCTCCATCGCCAATAGCCAATAGCCCATCGCCAATAGCCAATTTATACTCTATTTTACTAGATGTTCGGGCGCGCATATAGTCTATAGCAGATTGTACAACGGGTAGTACCTCGTGCTGCTCTAATGTGGGTTGCGATCCAATCTTAGAGAAACGTTCTGCTATCATCTGCAGGCGGCGAATATCCTCATCCATCTGTGGAAGCAATGGATCGTTAGGATAGGTGGCTTTCAACAGTTCGTTCCATGCGTTGAGTGAGGAGATTGGTGTGCCTAGTTGGTGTGCTGTCTCTTTGGAGAGTCCTACCCATAAGCTATTCTTCTCGCTACGTTGTACCATGAGCAGCGCGATAGCCGCCAATCCTGCAAGTGCAAGCATGACAAGCAGCTGAATATAAGGAAAGTATGACAACCAACGCAGCGTGGAAGATTGTTCATAATAGATATATTGCATCACGCTGTCGGAGATGCGCACTTCAATCGGTTCTTGGGTGGCACGTAGTTCGTTAATCTTCTCCACATAGAAGGTTTCTACATTGCGTTTTGGCTCACGCACGTTGCGCGAAAGAAGAAGGTTATAGGCTGTGTCCACCATATAAACTGGAATGGTAGTATTGCCTTCCATCACTTGGAGAAGGAGGTCAATATTTTCGTCTTCTCCTGCCAAGATAAACTGACGTGTTGCCTCTGCCCAAAGCTCGATTTTCTTTTGCTCCTCTTCTTGCAGCGTGTTTACTATATTGCTGGTAGTCAGCGAGCTAATTACTACTACGAGTACGAGTAGCAGTGTGATGCCTATGCTGAGTATGTTGGAATTGATTTTGTTCATTATTTACACTAATTTTATAGCTGAAAAGTCTAAAATACCGTTTCAATACACGTTTTCGCGATATTTATCTGCAAAGGTACTATTTTTGTTTGATATATGCAAATTTGTTATCGAATTTCGATAAATTAAATAAGACCCAAAAAAATCAACCACTCGCACCACACAATAACCACACTATTACCACACAATAACCACACTATTCGTTACAAATCCATATCCCCCACAGAACACAAACAAATCCTTTGTAAATCTTCAATTTTCGCCGCAAAAGTTTTGCTTTTTTATTTGCTTTGGCACGGAAATTGCATAGAGTAGGGCAGGGGCAAGAAGGCTCTTGCCCTAATCATTAAACCTAAACCTTAATCATTTAACCAAACCAGAACTATGACAACTGGAACAAAGATGTTACTTGCTCTGCTGGGCGGAGCGGTAGTGGGAGCAACGGCAGCGTTGATGCTAGCTCCAAAAAGCGGCAGGGAACTGCGTGCAGAAATCGCGGCAATCGCTCGCGAGAAGTACAAAAACATGAACGTGGATGAAATCTCTCATCTCGTGGAAAAAGTGATGAAACGCATCAAAAATGGGCTGTGCAACTGCCAATGCAAAGCTGATCTGGAGGCAGCAGTAGATGAGGCTGCGAAGAAATGAATAAAGCGCAGGGAGTGATATAAAACTCCTTGCGCTTTGCGTAGAAATCTAAACTATCTAAACTAAATAATTTTAACGGCTAATTTTGCTGATTAAACAAATTCGCGTAGTTCGCATCATTCGCCGTTTAAAGATATAAAACTATGAAAGCAGGTTTGTATAATCAATTACTGGATGATATTCAGGGATATTTGAAGTCGCAATACCAACTTCTGCAAGTGCGGAGTGTGGAGCAGGTCAGTCAATTGATAGGTTTGATTATTGCTCTATTTGCTATTACTGCAATTGTGGTTATTGGACTGATATTCTTCGCTATCGCGTTGGCTGCATGGCTCGAGCTATGGCTACCAATGTGGGCATCGTATCTCGTAATCGCAGGGGTAATGTTGCTGATTGCGCTGGCGGTGTATTGGGGTAGAAATCTATGGTTTGTACGCCCTATCGAAAAGCACCTCGGTGCAATGGTATTGGGTAACCCTACTTCGCTGATTCAACAGAAACAAGTGGTTGAGAATCAAGCTGCTATGCAGCATGAGTTACTCGAGCGCGATGTGGCGGAGATGCAACGCGATTGGGCACAAGTGCAGAGGATATGGCAAATGATTCGTGGATTATTGGCAGGCGGGAGTGATTGAGATGTTGGATAGATCTTAGAGGGAAAATCCAGCGAGATTCCAATCAGATTTCGATGAGCTTCCGATGCCGTCAGGTGGCAGATGGCTGGCAGCAAGTAGGCAAATGGTAGGCAAATAAGAGAAAGAGATGTCGTCTATAAAGCCATCGGCTAAAAAAAAATCGCCTTCAATAAGGCGATTTTTTTTAGCGTATTGAACTGCTGATTAGAACAAGTAGCGAGCACCGATAGTAATACCGCTGTAGAGACCCCAGTCGTTGAAAGTGCACCAACCTTTACCACACCAGATACCAATGTTAGGACGGTAATCTACTGAAAGTTGGAATGGGAACCAGAAATCGTAAGAAACACCTACGTGACCTACTGCACCTACGTAGAAGCCATGAGCCCAACCAAGACCAGCACCTACACCTAGATTCCAGTTCCACTCACCTTTGTTGTTCCAAGGAATTTTTGTACCAAATGGGTTTACCCAGTCATAAGTAGCTGTAGCACCAATACCAGAGAAGCATGGGATGTTAACTGACAAGTCAATCATATTGGACTTGCTGATGGTGTGTTGGTAAGATACATCAAGACCATAACCAATGTTCAAACCAATTGCGCGTGGCTGCGCTACTGCTGCTGTAAAACCAGCAACTGCCAAAATGGCAACGAGAAGAAATCTTTTCATAATGTTAAAATTAAAAGTGTTGTAAATTAGTTTTTGCCAAAATTTTAATAAGTAGCGCAAAGGTAGTGCTTTTTTATGAGAAGTATGATTTGTTGTTGCAAAATAATGTTTCAATTTGGCAAAATGTAGTATGTTTGCTATTTTTTCGTGTTAGTTTGTCGCTCCACAAACTCGCTGGGTGTGCAACCTACAATGGTAGAGAAATGTCGCCATGCTGTAGTGCGTGAGCGGTAACCCGCATCTACAAAGAGTGTCTGAATAGGGGCATTCGGATCTTTACGCAGTTGCTGGCAGACATAGTCGATGCGGCGGCGATTGAGCATATCTGACAGATTAGCAAAACCTAGTTGCTTGGCAGCTTGCTGAATGTATGTGCGATTGGTGCCTACGAGGTGCACGATCTTGTCGCCAGTTAGTTCGGAGTCTTGCCATACAGCAGGATCATTCATGATTCGCTGTAGGGTTGATGCAACCGTGTTGACTGTATCTTGTGTGGTGTTGGGAATTTGATCCCATGTGTAGTAGTCGCGTACTTTTTCCAGAGGTATATGCAGTCGCTCATAATGTTCGAAATAAATAATCACGACTGACAACAACAGATATAGAATCTCATGAGTGATATATCCTAAATAAAACTGCAATCCTCTACTGAAGACATACGATACACACAACAATGTAATTACCAAAACTAATGTATCATAGTACTTGCCAGCATGAGTTGGTTTGATTCGCAAACGAAGAACAATCAAATAAACAAAATAAGGAATATATATACACAAGAATACAAGTCTAGCTATAACATTAGGCTCTGCTAGATGTGTACTTAGTTCGCTAACTCTACATAAATTAGTGATATTACCTTTTACCACAAAAAACAGCACCACACATGCGCATATCAGACTAGGAAGAAAAAGTATGAGTAGTCGCTTAAAATTGAGCCAGTGCGGACGCAGAAGTTCGATGATATAGCACAGCAGAATGGCAAAGATATAAAATCCCGGAATATTGATAAGCGGATCCAGCAGTTTGTAGGAATTGGGCGCAAACTCCTGATTGGTCACTAAAGCAATCTCCACCGTAGAAGCAATAGCAGATACGACAAAGAACACGAAGATATACTTCCACGAGCGATTCTGTGGCTCGTGGTGTTTTATGTATATAAGGATAGCAGCCGCCAATTGTACAAAGACATGTATGCCCAGTACAATCAGATTGACGACGGATGTTAATTCTGTAAAATGCATGCTTTAATAGTAGAAATTGTTTTCGAGGGCAAAGGTAGTAATAAATTTTCGTATGTACAACTATAAACACGTTTCAAAGTGATTTTTTGTTAAATTTTGTCAAAATGAAACGCTATTTTTATATTATAAAACATATTTATCAAAATAAAGCAGTAATTTTGTGCGATTTTTATTAGGTATAATAGGCTGAAGAGTTTTTCAGCGAATAATTGGTACAAGATATAGTGTTCGAAACGAGCAATACATATGGCACAGTAGGCTCAAGTTTTACAGGCAGTAGCAGCTAGTGCATAATAGCTATCGCACAGAGGAAGTGGTATTCTCATTCTATTTATCACAAAACTGGAACAAGAAGTGCTATTTCTGCGACGCACTGACAGGTGCACGCTATCGTATTTTGGATGGTCTATTATTAAAAATGGAAATGCCTATCAACCACGAAAACAGGTACTACATTGAGGGTCCTGACAGGGTGTCTAACAGCGATATTACCACCTCTATAACGCATCCTAATATACAGGAAGAAGATAGCCATATCTGGGCTTATTCGCCAGAACAAGGCAAGATGGTGGTGGGTTCAAATGATATTTTCAAAACCATCACAATATACGACTTGTCTGGTCGAGTAATCGTACACAAAACACTGGATTTACAATTCAATAGCACCAGCATTAGCGTACCTGCTGGCATCTATATAGTAGAGGCTATCATGCGTGATAATAGCAAGAAGTTCACCAAAACCATCGTGCGATAATCAAGGCATTCAATACACACAACACGCGCTCCTTTCGGGGCGCGTGTTGTATAGATAGTTGGTTATATACCTTAATAACAAGCTTTTACGATTTGGAGCACATCATCCGCCGTCAGTTGCTTGTAGCCACCACCAAGGATAGTAGATTCGGCTATCAGCGGAAGCATCTCCTCGGTGGTTCCTACCTCACGCAAGGTAGTAGGAATACCCAACTCCTTGATGAAGGCCTCCAAGCGATTGATACCCTCTTGAGCGATCGCCTCATCGCCTTGACCGTGGTCTTCTACGCCCCAAACTTGTTTAGCATAACGCACAAACTTATGCAAGCCGTCGCGGTAGATATAGCGGTAGTAGGCAGGTGAGATGATGGCGAGACCAATGCCGTGTGCACAGTCGGTATAAGCACCCAATTGATGCTCAATCATGTGCACTTCCCAATCTTGGGTTTTGCTAAGGCCAAGAATCTTGTTCAATCCCATGGGAGCGCACCACATGATGTTGCTGCGTGCTTCGTAATCTTCTTGGTTGACGATTGCCTTGCGCGAAGCGGAGATGAGTGAGAGCATTAGTCCCTCTAAGAGGTAATCGCTCGTGCAGTCGTCATCGCCCGAGAAGTATTGCTCCATGAGGTGTGAAAACACATCAAAGATACCGCTAATCATCTGATATTTAGGCACGGAGTAGGTATATTCAGGGTTGAGTATAGAGAATTTAGGGCTGGCTATCTCCAATGGATAGACACGGCCGATCTTCTCTTTGGTCTCCTCGTTGGTGATGACCGAACCGCCGTTCATCTCGCTGCCTGTGCCTGCCATGGTGAGGATACTAGCTACAGGCACTACAGGGTTATTCACACGCTCTTGATTGACGTAGTAGCGTTGCCATACATCGCCTTCGGCGTAGGCACCGCAAGCGATGCCCTTGGCGCAGTCGATGACGGAACCGCCGCCAACAGCCAAGATAAGGTCGATATTGTGCTCACGCACGAGGCGAGCGCCTTCGAGAAGTTGGGTGTAGCGAGGGTTGGCGTTAATGCCTGCCAGTTCTACTACATGCTTGCCTTCGGCTTGCAGGATATTGATGACTTGGTCGTAGAGACCGATCTTCTTGATGGCAGCTTTGCCATAGACGAGCAGGATGTTCTGTCCGTAGGCTTTGAGCTCGCTGGCGAGTTTATTGATGGCATTTTTGCCAAAATGAATCCGCGTAGGATTCTGGTAACTGAAGTCGTATAACATATGTTTGTTTATAGTTTATAGTTTATAGGCTAGAGGTTAAAGGCTAAAGGTTAGAGGCATGGGAGTGCGGCAAAGCCGCTATTTCCTCGCCTTTACACTTTACACCTTACACTCTACACCGCAGCTCTGCTGCCCCCATACCCTCTGATACGCTATTCGGGGTGAGTTATCGCGGGTATAGATGATACCACATTGGGTAAATTGGGCTTGCTCAATGAGATGAATCATGCGTGCATTGTCTTTGTGGGTGTCGATGCGGATATTGCCGCATTGTGCTGAGCACCAGTTGAGTACGAAAGGGAAAATACCAGGTTGTTTCCCATTGGAGGCAATACGATGGATCGTGCCGTAGGGCAGGGTGTCATCTAACCATTGACCATCCTCGATATACGCATAGGTAGGGTCTTCGCCGATGATAAATACAAAGGTGGCGCAGGGCTGACCATTATGCTCAACGACATAACTCACGCCGCGTTGGATGTCATTCTCCAATTGTTCGCGCGATGGATAACCATCACCCCATTGGGTTGGATTGCCGTCAGCAGCCATCTGCGCACGAGCGTAGTCGAAAATAGCCATTAGGGCATCTATGTCGGCGTATGTGGTAGGGCGGATGGTCATAAAGTTCTTTTATTTTTGTGCAAAGGTACAACAAAATTTGCGAAAATGCAAATTTTGAGTAAAAAGAGTTTTAGAGGCGATTAGGTGATGAGGTGATTAGAAAAAACACTACCCTTGCGCAAAGGTAGCGCAAGGGTAGCGAAATAGTAATAGGATAATGCTCGAAGATTTGGATTAGAAATTGCAGAGTGATTGTCCCATAGCGTTGTATATCTTACCGTCGCGGATAATCAGCAATTGACCATTATGGACAACTTTTTGGCTATTGAGCCCCCCTCCAGCTCCCCCCTGAAGGGTGGAGAGATATGGTAGAGCGGTATCGTCTTTGGAGAAGCGGACTGCAACATCGTCATAGGCGAAATAGGCAGGTGCATTGAGTCCCCATTGACCATATAAGTCGTTAGTACCAACGATATTAAATGCTACAGCATTCACTTCGCCTAAGACTGACAAATCCCATTTCTTCCACTCTGTCAGAAGGCTATCTTTTCCGTTGTAGAGGGCAAAAGTAGTGCGGCTGATCTCGTGGCCGTTAGCATCTTGTCCTACGGCTACGGCGTATAACTTCGTCGTATCATTGGCAGGGGGATTATAGCCATCGCCGTACACTAAAGAGTTCAGCACATAGCAGATGTTGGTGACATACATGTGGTCTATCACGCGTGCCTTGCCGTCGGCAAAGGCGATAGTCTGCATAGTGGTATAGTCTGCATTGTAATCATCTACATGACCATTGTGTACGCAGAAGTTTTTTGAGCCGTTGTTGCCGCCTTGAAGGGTAGCGAATTGGAGTTCGTACCATGCGGTATTGGCAGGTAGGTCGTTGTTGGTAAAACCAGGGTTGGTGAAGTTAGAGATGGCATGTCCACCATTCCAATAAGGTGCTGTAAAACTGTGGGTTAGCAGAGTGTTTTGTGCATCGCACCATGTGTAAACGCCGCTTGTTGTGTAGGTGAGTGTACCATTGTACTGGGCATCATCCACGAGGTCGGACCATGTGGAGATGGTCTTGTTGGCATAGTCGAGGGTGTAGGGCGTGAAGTGCGCATCTGCGTCCTCGAAAGTCAGGGTTCGTAACTCGTAGTCCTGTGCAAGGGCTACATTAGCAAGGCATAATGCCGCAAGAAAAATAGATTTCTTCATGTTGGTTTGTTGTTTAAAAGGGTTAATATTATTTGCTCGTTTCTCTCGCTGAGCTCATTAGGCTATCAGGCAAGAGGCGAAAGGCAAAGTATTAATCACACCTCCCCGACCATCTACTTCGGATTTTCCCAAATGCGAAGTAACATGGCAGGTTGATGGTCAGGGGTGTGTGGATAGGCGTTTTGCCCCCCCGAGAAACACACTGACCATCGGACACAACAAATGGGTACTTGATATATCTATCAAATACCTATACGCGTACAAGCGTACCATAAGTAATATTGAAAA
>JAFZGC010000051.1 GCA_017555595.1 Paludibacteraceae bacterium
CCAGCACGCGTATTCCCAGGAACTCGCATGGCGGGCCACATGGGTACTGACCGCGTAACTGTACAAAACCTTGTAGTGTTAAAAGTTATTCCTGAGTACAACTTGATCATGGTCAAGGGTAGTATCCCAGGTGCTAAAAATTCAATCGTTGTTATTAACAAATAAGAGGTATGGAACTTAGTATTTTGAACATGGCCGGCAAAGAGACCGGCAAGAAGGTAGTTCTGAATGATGCTATCTTCGGTATCGAGCCTAACGACCACGCCATTTATTTGGATGTAAAACAATATTTGGCAAACAATCGTCAAGGTACAGCGAAATCAAAAGAGCGTAGCGAGAATGCTCACTCTACACGTAAGCTCGGTCGCCAAAAAGGTGGTGGCGGTGCTCGTCCAGGTGATTTGAAATCTCCAGTTCGCGTTGGTGGTGGTACAATCTTTGGCCCAGTTCCACGTGACTATGGTTTCAAACTCAACAAGAAAGTTAAACAATTGGCTCGTCGCAGCGCACTCTCTTTGCGTGCTCAAAACGGTCAAATCGTCGTAGTTGACGCTTTGCAATTTGAGGCTCCAAAGACCAAGGCTATGATCGAGGTAATGAACAACTTGCAAGTTGCTGGTAAGAAGGTATTGTTCGTGTTGCCAGAGAATAACTACAACGTTCTCAAGTCAGCTAGCAATATCGAGCGCACCAACGTGGTGACTGTTAATGAACTGAATACATACGCAATCATGAACTCAAGCGCTGTAGTGCTCGTTGAGAGCGCTTTGGCAGCAATTGAGGCAACTTTAGCATAAGGAGGTTACAACTATGGCAATTATTTTAAAACCAATCGTCACTGAGAAGATGACCGCCGCAGGCGAAAAGTTCAACCGTTATGGTTTTCAGGTAGTTCGTACTGCCAACAAGGTAGAAATCAAGAAGGCAGTAGAAGAATTGTACAATGTACAAGTGCTTGATGTAAACACTTTGATCCAAGCTCCAAAGACCAAACAACGCTACACCAAGAGCGGTTTGATCCGTGGCGCTAAGCAAGCTTACAAGAAAGCAATCGTTACATTGAAAGAAGGTGAAACAATTGATTTTTATAGCAATATCTAAAAATGGCTGTACGTAAATTAAAACCCTCTACACCGGGGCAAAGACACAAAATTATTGGCGCATTTGACACAATTACCGCAAGTGCACCAGAGAAATCTCTTGTGTTCGGTAAAACCAAAACTGGTGGTCGCAACCATCAAGGTAAGATGACCATGCGTTATATTGGTGGTGGACACAAGCAGAAATATCGCGTAATTGACTTCAAACGTAACAAAGATGGTGTACCAGCAGTAGTAAAGACTATTGAGTACGATCCAAACCGTTCGGCTCGTATCGCACTCTTGTTCTACGCTGATGGCGAAAAACGTTACATTCTTGCACCAAACGGTTTGCAAGTAGGTCAAACAGTAATCTCAGGTCCAGATGTGGCTCCTGAAGTTGGTAACGCTCTTCCAATGGCAAACATGCCTCTTGGTACTTTGATCCACAACATCGAGTTGCGTCCAGGTCAAGGTGCTTGCATGGTTCGCTCGGCAGGTGTGTTTGCACAATTGTCTTCTCGCGAGGATAAGTATGCAATCATCAAATTGCCTTCAGGCGAGTTGCGCAAAGTGCTTTCAGCTTGTAAAGCAACAGTAGGTGTGGTAGGTAACAGTGACCACGCTTTGGAGAAGAGTGGTAAGGCTGGTCGCAGCCGTTGGTTAGGACGTCGTCCACGTAACCGTGGTGTGGCAATGAACCCAGTAGATCACCCAATGGGTGGTGGTGAAGGTCGCGCATCAGGTGGACACCCACGTTCACGCAAGGGCTTGCTGGCTAAGGGCTACAAGACACGTGCTCCAAAGAACTTGAGCAACCAATACATTATCGAAAGAAGAAAGAAATAACCTATTAAATTAAGAGAAATTTTATGAGTCGTTCATTGAAAAAAGGACCATTTATCAACGTAAAGTTGGAGAATAAGGTGTTGGCTATGAATGAGTCTGGCAAGAAAGAAGTTGTCAAGACTTGGAGCCGTGCATCTATGATTTCTCCTGATTTTGTAGGTCACACTATCGCAGTTCATAATGGAAACAAGTTTATCCCTGTGTACGTAACTGAGAACATGGTAGGTCACAAACTCGGTGAGTTTGCTCCAACCCGCTCATTCCGTGGTCACTCGGGTAATCGTTAATCCATGAGTCATTCACAACAAATTAAATTTTAGAATTCAAAATGGGTGCTAGAAAACATAATACAGCTGAGGCAATGAAAGAGGCTCGCAAGGGTCAATATTTTGCTAAGCTCAATAACGTTCCTACCTCTCCACGCAAGATGCGCCTTGTTGCCGATATGATTCGTGGTATGGAAGTGAACCGTGCACTGGGTGCGTTGCATTTCTCTACTAAAGAGGCATCACGCGCTCTCGAGAAACTTTTGAAATCTGCAATTGCTAACTGGGAGACCAAGACAGGCAAGAAGGCAGATCAAGAGACTCTGTATGTAAGTCAAATCATGGTAGATGGCGGTATGATGCTCAAACGTCTGTTGACCGCTCCTCAAGGTCGCGGCTATCGTATCCGCAAACGCTCTAACCATGTTACTATTTTTGTAGATACTAAAAATACTAACGAAGCTAAGTAATTAAACAAAATGGGACAAAAGATTAATCCAATAGCAAACCGCCTGGGTATTGTACGTGGTTGGGATTCCAACTGGTTTGGCGGTAAGAACTACGGAGATACTATCCTTGAGGACACCAAAATCCGCAAGTACCTGAATGCCCGTTTGGCTGAGGCAAGTATTTCTCGTATCGTTATCGAGCGTACTCTGAAACTTGTGACTGTAACTGTGTGCACTGCTCGCCCTGGTTTTATCATCGGTAAAGGTGGACAAGAGGTTGACAAATTGAAAGAGGAGTTGAAGAAAATCACCAAGAAAGATGTGCAAATCAACATCTTCGAGGTTAAGCGTCCAGAGCTTGATGCTACTATTGTAGCCAACAAGATCGCTCGCCAACTTGAGGGTAAGATTGCATACCGCCGCGCAGTGAAGATGGCAATTGCTTCTACTATGCGTATGGGCGCTGAGGGTATTAAGATCCAATTGAGCGGTCGTTTGAACGGTGCCGAGATGGCTCGTAGCGAGATGTACAAAGAGGGTCGTACTCCATTGCACACACTCCGCGCAGACATCGATTATTGCCACGCTGGTGCTCTCACCAAAGTAGGTATGATTGGTGTAAAGGTTTGGATCTGCCGTGGTGAGGTTTATGGCAAGAAGGACCTTGCTCCAAACTTCACACAAAAGCAAGAGGCTGGTCATGGCGACCGTCGTCGTGATGACCGTCGTGGTGGTTTCCGCAGAAACAAAAAACAATAATGTTAAACCGATTTGTAGATTAAACAGTTATGTTACAACCAAAGAAAACTAAATTCCGCCGCTGCCAAAAAGGCCGCATCAAAGGCAATGCACAGCGTGGTACTGAGCTCGCATTTGGCTCATTCGGTATCAAGAGCCTTGGTACCATCTGGTTGACAGGTCGTCAAATCGAGGCAGCCCGTATCGCAGTAACACGTTATATGCAACGTCAAGGACATGTATGGATCCGCGTTTTCCCTGATAAACCAATCACCAAGAAACCATTGGATGTTCGTATGGGTAAAGGTAAAGGTGCTCCAGAGGGCTTCGTAGTTCCATTGGCTCCAGGACGTATCATCTTTGAGATTGACGGTGTACCATTCGATGTAGCAAAAGAGGCACTTCGTTTGGCTGCTCAAAAACTTCCTATTACAACCAAATTTGTCGTAAGACGTGATTACGACCCAACCCAAAATGTATAATCAGGATTATGAAAACAGCTGAAATTAAAGAATTAACAACTGCTGAGATCCAAGAGCGTTTGGCTTCTGAGAAAGAGGCACTCGTTCGCATGAAACTGAATCACAGCATTTCTCCGCTTGACAATCCGTTGCAGATTAAGGTGGCTCGTAAAAACATTGCTCGCCTTGCAACCGAACTTCGTCAAAGAGAATTAACTAAGTAAAAAAACGAATTGACATGGAAACAAGAAATCTAAGAAAAGAGCGTCAGGGTATTGTCGTTTCCAACAAGATGGACAAGACTATCACAGTAGCTGTTCACTGGAAAGAGAAACACCCTATTTATGGCAAGTTTGTCAATAAAACTCGCAAGTTCCATGCTCACGACGAGAACAATGAGTGCGGTATCGGCGATACTGTACGTATCATGGAGACTCGTCCATTGAGCAAAACTGTTCGTTGGCGTTTAACTCAAATTGTAGAAAGGGCTAAGTAATATGGTACAACAAGAATCAAGACTCGTAGTTGCGGACAACTCAGGTGCTAAAGAGGCATTGTGCATCCGCGTTCTTGGCGGAACCAAAAAGCGTTACGC
>JAFZGC010000052.1 GCA_017555595.1 Paludibacteraceae bacterium
CTCAGTTGGTAGAGCAAAGGACTGAAAATCCTTGTGTCCCCGGTTCGATTCCTGGTGGCACCACAAAAAAGACTTTGAGAAAATTTCTCAAAGTCTTTTTTACTATATACACCCTACACTCTACGCCATACACTACTATGCACCTCCAAGTCATTGCCCATGCCCACAATGGCTTCTCGCAAAAGTTCGGCATACCCCGACAAAGCAGAGAAACATCATGTATTGAGACTCATATTGTATTTACGCCCGCGTATCGCGTGCGCGAGGCTTTGCGCGGAATAGAAGACTACTCCCACCTATGGCTACTGTGGGGATTCTCAGATACTGAAACTTTTGACACTCTTACAACCATTGAAACTGCGACGCAGTCGCCACGATGGAGCCCTACCGTGCGCCCCCCTCGATTGGGAGGTAACAAACGCATGGGTGTGTTTGCCACGCGTTCGCCATTTCGCCCCAATCCTATTGGGTTGACCAGCGTCAAGTTGCTACGCATAGAAGACACTCCAGATAATGGCTTGGTGCTCGTAGTATCAGGTGCAGACCTATTAGACGACACTCCCATTTACGACATCAAACCCTACTTGGCGTTCTCTGACAGCCACCCGCAAGCCAAAAGCGGATTTGCAGAAGCAACACAAGACTATCGATTGGAAGTAGAGATTGATAGCGAGCAGTTGTCACAAGCCAAACAGAAAGGTTGCCCATGGAATGCCATACATGAGATACTCAGCCAAGATCCAAGACCTGCTTATCAATCTGATCCTCAACGCATATATCACCTTGACTATGATGGTTGGGCAGTAGATTTTATTGTTGACAATGCAACCGTTTGCGTAAAAAACATTGCAAAAAAAAGCTCTATCTGACAAAAATATTTGTATAGTTCAAAAAAAAAAGCGTAACTTTGTCGGCTGAATATAGTACATGCAACTAATTCAATAAAAATAATTTAATATGATGAAAAAGATTTATTCTCTTCTTTTGGCACTTACGTGTGTAATGTCGGTAAGTGCAAGAGTTATTTACCTTGTTCCTAATGATTGGAGATCGGATAATGCTGCGTTATTCGTCCACTCTTGGGGAAGCGGATCTGATATCGCTGGCAAGATGACCAAAGTGTCGGATAACTTGTATCAATACGAGATTGGTAGCAACACCAATTGCTTGTTCGTTCGTCAAAGTCCTGATCTGGGTGACAATATCAATTGGGACCAAAAGTGGAATCAAACTGGCGACCTCGCTATCCCAACAGATAAAAACTGCTACACCATTACTGGTTGGGGGGCAAACGATGGTACATGGAGTACACAGGGTACTGTTACCCCTCCTACACCAGATCCTAATGCCACCTATTATGTAACTGGTACTGCGGAACTTGTTGGCGCAGACAAAGCATGGAGCGAGACCGCTATTGCTATGACCAAGAATGCGGACAACACTTTCACACACACTTTCACTGATTTGGCAGAGGGTGTAATCTATCGCATGAAGATTACCAATGGTACTTGGGTACAAAACTGGGGCTATAGCGCAGTGCAAAATGCCCATGCAGGTGTTACAGGCGATTCTGATGGCAATGTGGTGTTTAAGTTGGCTACCAAAGGCAATGTGGATGTAGCTTTCAATGGTGCAAGCATCACCTTGAAGGGTGATTTCACAGACGAAAAGCCAGTTAATACCAACTCTGTTCCTTCAGAGTGCGAGGATGTAATGTTGCAAGCATTCTACTACGACTCCTACCGCGATGGTGCTCCTGGTGATGTCAATATCAATGGAAAGCAATTAGGTAACACCAAATGGAATGTACTGCTCAGCCAATCGGGTGAGATTGGTACCTACTTCGACCTCGTATGGCTGCCACCATCAGGCAAATCAGAAGGTGGTACAGGTTATCACCAAACAGTATATAGCAACCAAAACTCGGATTGGGGAAGCCAAAAGGAGTTGATTGAATTCATCAACCGCATGCACGCTGCTAACACCAAGGTGGTAGCCGACATCGTTATCAACCACGCAGGTTGCAAGTCCTCATGGTGCGATTTCTACCCACAAAACTTTGGCGAGTATGGCACCTTCCAACCTGATGCATCATGGATTTGCAGCACCGATGAGGTGAATCATAATCCCGAAGCGGGCGAATGGAAGGGTAAAGCAACAGGAACCGACGATGGTGGCTACAATATGCAAGACAACTATGCATCCGCTCGTGACTGGGCACATGCTGATCCACGCGTGCAAGAGATGATGAAAGCTTATCTCAAGTGGATGAAAAATGTGATCGGTTTCGATGGCTGGCGCTACGACTACGCACAAGGCTTCAAAGGAAAATACATCGACATGTACAACAGTGCTTCGGAGAACTACTTCTCAGTAGTGGAGTTCTGGAATGGCGATATGAACAATATCAAGAGTTACCTCAATGATGTGAACTGGAATACTTTGGCGTTTGACTTTAGCACCAAATATTCCGCTATTCAAGGTATTGCTGATGGACAATATGAGCGTTGTATGGGTTCTGGACTTTTGGGTGCTGGTCTGAGCAAGTACGCTGTGACATTCGTAGATAGCCACGATACTTATTTCGGCTGCCAAGGTGGTCGCGATAACAACGACGAGATTGGCGGTTGCGGTAAGTCTATGGAAGACTACAACAAAGACCGTGTGCTCGGTGCTAACGCCTTTATTCTCTCTATGCCTGGTGTACCTTGCGTATTCTATCCTCATTGGGTAAAATACAAAGATGCAATCGGTAAGATGGTACTGGCACGTAAGGCTGCGGGTGTGCACTCTGAATCTAAGGTAAGCGATGAAGCTGGCAATGGCTACTACAAATCTACCATCACTGGTCACCACGGTTCTATTCGCCTCTTGCTCGGTCCTAACAGTGGCTACGACACCACTCCTGCGGGATATATTTTGGCATACAAAGGTGGAAACTTCGCAATGTACTACAGCACAACGGAGAAAGAAGTTCCTGTGTTGAGTATTACTCCTACTACCATCTATAAGACAGAGACCCTTACCGTAGAAATGAGTGCTACTGCACTGAGCGGAACTCCAACTATCTATTACACCATAGATGGCACCGACCCAACTACTTCTGCTACTAAGAAGACCTATACTGGTGCATTCACTATCAACGGAACAGTGACCGTGAAAGCATATGCCACCCTTAATGGTGTTAATTCAGAAGTACAAGAAGCTACCTATACGTACCAAGAGCCACAGCAAACACCTCTTACTGTAAAATTCATGCCTCCTGCCACATGGGAGAAGGTTTATCTTTACGCTTGGGGTGGTGCTAATGTAGGCGCATGGCCAGGTATGGAGTGGACCAAAAAAGATTCAGAAGGTTGGCTATACCATGTATTCCCAAGCGATGTACGCGAGGTAAGTATCATCTTCAGTAACGGCGCTGGGGAGCAATCAAGCGATATCCTTCTCGATCAGGATGCTTGCTACGAGTGGAACGGTATGGAAGTTTTGAGCCAAAACTGTTCACTCTCCGACATCCCATTCCAGGTAATAGCAACTCCAGAGGGACAGGTGTATAGAACAGATGAATTGTCAGTTTCTCTCTCTACTATAGGCGAAAAAAGCCCTGCTACCATTTATTACACCCTCGACGGAAGCGACCCTAAGGGTTCTGCTAAGAAAACTTATAGCGCACCTATCACTATTACAGGTACTAAGACCCTAAAAGCATACGCAGTGGCAGCTGGTGAAGAGACTGAGGTGATTACACACACCTACACCTACGAGGCTCCACAAGGTTCTCCTATCGTGGTTAAGGCAAAAGTTCCTGCTCAATGGACCGACCAAATCACTGTTTGGGTATGGGCTGCTGGAGGTGATGGTGTAGAATATACGACCACAAAAGACGGTGATTGGCAGGTTTACCAACACGCAGATAACAGCGAGTTCAATATCATCTTCAAGAATGGTGTTGGCTGGAATGGCGACGCTAACCAAACAGAAGATATTACAGGCATTTCTAAAAACACTTGCTTCGAGATTACCGCAGGTACTGGAAAAGCTACATACACAAATATCGATTGTGACGGAACAGATGTCGAGAATGTGACAGCAGATGACACTCCTGCATTGGACATCACAAAACCAATGTACAATATTCTTGGCCAAAAAGTAAGCGCTACCTATCGCGGTATCGTCATTCAAAACGGACATAAGTATCTGCGTTAAAACCATTTGGTGCGTGGTAGGTTATCGCCTATCACGCACCAACCTTTTGACATATAACAACTTTATATAATTATTAACTATTAATTCATTTTATTATGAAAAAAATCTTTACATTTTTTGCAGCATTGGCATGTGTAATGTCAATGAGCGCACTAACCTACAATGTTACTGTACCAGCAGGCACTAAGGCGTGCTACATCGCTGGTGGAATGAACAGTTGGTCTTTCACTGAGATGACTAAGGTTGATGACACTCACTACACACTGGATTTACCAGATGCTACCGAAGCTATGAAGTACAAATACTGCTCTGGTCCAGGTTGGGCTTATGTTGAAAAAGATGCTTCTGGCAATGAGATAGGAGACCGTAGTTACTCTGCCGCAGATGTAGTAGCGAAATGGGCTTCTGTATATGAACCAAGCGCTACACCAGAAGAGCCAAAAGAAGAGAAGGACATCACTGTAAAAGCTAAAGTTCCAGCTGCTTGGACTAAGACCATCACTGCATGGGTATGGCCTACTGGTGGCGATGGTAAAGAAGTTACACCTACCAAAGAGGGTGACTGGTATGTTTATACACACCACTGCGCTGAACTCAACATCATCTTCAAGAATGGTGAGGGATGGAATGGCGATGATAACCAAACAGTAGATATGGTCTTCTCTGAGAGTACTTGCATCGAAATTACCGCAGGTAGTGGCAAAGCTACTTACACTACTGTGGATTGCGAAGGTGGCGATGGCGGCGAAACTCCTAACCCAGAACCAAACCCAGGTGAGACTAAAACTATCTATTTGAACACAGGTGGTGCACAATTGTGGAACCAAGCTGATGCAAAATTCTTTGTTCACGCATGGGGCACAGGTGCTACTGATCTTGATGCACAAATGACACTTGTTGAAGGTGATGTTTATCAAGTAGAGATTGCAAGCGCACACACCTCTATCATCTTTTTGCGCTTAGCGCCTGAAGCTACTGGTGTTGTTTGGGAAGGTGCTACCCTTTGGAACAAAACTGCTGACTTGACTATCCCAGCTGAAAGCAACTGCTACACCATTACTGGTTGGGGCGATACAGAAGGAACATGGTCAACATATACCTCTACAGCAGTTGACAACATCACTGTTGAGAAAAAGGCTGTTAAGGTTATTCGCAACGGACAAATGTACATCATCCGCGACGACGTAATGTATAGCGTACTCGGACAAATCGTGAAATAAATAACGATTCTATACGAACAAAAAAAAACCGTCTAACAATATCGTTAGGCGGTTTTCTTTATCCCTATGGGTTATCCGTTGATTATTCTGCCTTAGGACATTCTGCAGTCTTAGGGCAGCACGCTGGCTTTTGGCAGCATGAATCTGGTTTTTGACATTCAGTTGGGCATTCTGTCTTAGGACAATCTACTTTTTTGCAGCACTCTGTAGTTGGTTTATTGCAACATTTGTCTTGTTTGCAATTAGATTCCTTGCAGCAGCATCCAACAGCGAGGATAGCAACGGCTGCGATAAGCAAAATCTTTTTCATAACTTTAAAAAATTTAAAATATTTAATAATTCGAAAATTTAATCAGATAAATATGTACAAAAACTATGCAAAAATAAGGTATTTTTTGCAGATACGCAAAAAAAAGTGTAACTTTGCAGCGAAATTGATGTTTTTTTGAAAAGCATCAATACATTATCGTTATGTTGTAAGATTAATCACTTGTCTTTTATGGTCAAAAACGTTAAAAAGAAATCCGACAAAAAGAAATCCAATACAGTAGTAGTCTTAATAAACATACTATTTGCTATAGTCTTTGGTGCAGCAGTTATAGGCATCACATTGTTTAGTTTACGCAAATACACCCAGCACGGCGTAGAAATAGAAGTACCATCCATTACTGAACTCTATTTAGAAGAGGCACGTATCATATTGGAGTCAGAAGGTCTTCATATTGAAGTCATCGACTCTACTTATTCTAATAAAGTGGCATTAGGTACGATTGTAGAACAAACTCCTTCAGCAGGTTCAAAAGTTAAAAAAGGTCGTACTATCTATGCCGTTCAAAACGCTCGTCTTCGCCGTCCTGTCATCATTCCAGAACTACGCGATATGAGTCTGCGACAAGCACAAGCCACCCTAAAGACCTTGGGGGTGGTAATAGATAGTATCGCATACGAGCCCTCTACCTATCGCGATATTGTATTAGACATTCGCATTGGAGACAGTATAATTAATGCTGGCGCGCGTATGGAGGAAGGCAGCAAGGTGTTGTTGATTGTAGGAAAAGGTCAAGGAACAGAAGATGTGACTATTCCAAGTGTGGTTAGCAGATCCTTGGATGAAGCACGTTCATGGCTGATGGCACACGCACTGACTGTAGGCATGGTAGAATACGATATACCACCTACCGAAGAAAATAAAGCACAATACATTGTTTATTCGCAATCACCCGAAAGTGGCACGATTGTTGTAGAAGGAAGTAGTGTGAATCTGAAGCTGTCGTTAGATATCGAGAAGACCGTGACAGCAGACAACGAGCAAGACGAGGAAGAGTTTTTTTAGTTGACAGTTGAGAGTTACGATGGACGATTTAAATATAGAGATGGATATAGAGCCACAAGAGGTGTGGGAGCGTTGGCGATGCGAAGTGGACAAAGGGCAGACGCCACAGCGCATCGACAAGTACCTGGCAGAACATATGACAGGCACTTCGCGCAACCGTATCCAGAACGCTGCCGACGCAGGCAACATATGGGTCAACGGTAAACCCGTCAGCAGCAACTACAAGGTCAAACCCCTTGATATTATACAAGTACTGCTTGACCATGAGCCACACGACTATACCATCCACCCCGAAGATATCCCCTTGGAAGTAGTATATGAGGACGAGGACGTATTGGTGATCAACAAGCCCGCAGGCATGGTAGTACACCCAGGTCATGGCAACTACGAACATACCCTGCTCAACGCCTTGGCATATTATTTTCAAGACAAACTAGATATCAACGACCCGAATATTGGTCTTGTTCACCGCATCGACAAAGACACCAGCGGACTGCTGCTCATCGCCAAGACCCCCGAAGCCAAAACACACCTTGGCAAGCAGTTCTTCGACCACACCACCGAACGCACCTACAACGCCCTCGTTTGGGGCACCTTCACCGAAGACAGCGGCACGATTGAAGGAGCCCTCGCCCGAGATAACCGAGATAGAACCATCTATCGCATATGGGATCTAGAAGAGAACCCTAGTGCCAAAGAGGCGATCACCCACTGGCGCGTGCTAGAGCGTTACCCCTATGTGACATTGGTGGAATGTCGCTTAGAGACAGGCCGTACACACCAAATACGCGTACATATGAAGAGCATCGGACATCCCCTATTCGCCGACGAGAAATATGGTGGAATGGAAGTGCTGAAAGGACTACGCACACAGAAATACAAACAATATATACAAAACTGCTTTGCCCTCTGTCCTCGACAAGTGTTGCATGCCAAGACACTGGGCTTTACCCACCCTCGCACGGGAGAAAGAATGCATTTTGATAGCCCTTGGGCAGAAGATATGTTAAACCTAATAACTAAGTGGAGAAACTATGAACCGAATACTTTGGGCGGACGATGAGATTCATTTGCTAAAGCCCTACATTATTTACCTACAAGAGAAAGGGTACGAAGTGACCCCAGTCAACAACGGACAAGACGCTATTGACGCTTGCCAGGAGCAACATTTTGATATTGTTTTCCTTGATGAGAACATGCCTGGACTATCCGGATTAGAAGCGTTGCAAGAAATCAAGACCATGCATCCTACCCTACCTGTGGTAATGATTACCAAGTCCGAAGAGGAGCAGATCATGGAGCAAGCTATCGGCCAAAAGATTGCCGATTATCTGATCAAACCCGTGAATCCTAGCCAGATTCTGCTTTGTCTCAAAAAGCATATCCACCAACGCGAGATCGTGGAGGAACATACCAATAGTACCTACCGCCAAGAGTTCTCCGACATCACCTATATGATTGACACCGCCAACACCATCGAGGAGTGGATGGCGATTGAGCGTACCCTCACCCGCTGGGAACTGGAGTTAGAGAAGGTGGACTCCGCCATGCACGACATGCTACGCATGCAACGCGAGCAAGCCAACAAGGCTTTCGCCAAGTATATTGCCAAGAACTACGAAGGCTGGTGGACGAACCCCACTACACGCCCCACCATGTCGCAAGACGTGATGAAGAAGTATGTCTTCCCCCTGGTGGACAACGGCGAAAAAGTATTCTTCGTTGTCATTGACAACTTCCGCTACGACCAATGGAAGATTATCCAACCACTTCTTTCTGAGTGGTTTACCGTCAAGGAGGAGCAGATGTACACATCCATACTCCCTACCGCTACGCAGTATGCCCGCAATGCGATATTCTCGGGATTGAGTCCGCTACAGATACAAGAGATGTATCCTGCATTGTGGATTGATGAGGATGAAGAAGAGAGCAAAAACAATAACGAGAAAGACCTTATCCAGACGCACTTAGACCGTTTCCGCAAGCGCTACGGCTACTCCTATTTCAAGGTCAATGAGAGCGATTTCTGCGAGAAGATCACCCGCCAATTCAAGGGCTTGCAAACACCGCTCAATATAGTGGTTCTTAACTTCATCGACATGCTATCTCACTCGCGTACCGAGAGCAAGATGATGCGCGAACTCGCCAACGATGAAGCCGCATACCGCAGCCTAACACTGAGTTGGTTGCGCCACTCGCCTACAGCGGAGATGTTCCGCAAGATTGCTTCGCTGGGCTACAAAGTGGTACTCACCACCGACCACGGTACCACACGCGTGGACAATGCCGTGCAGATTATTGGCGACAAGAATACCAATACCAACCTACGCTACAAAGTGGGCAAAGCACTCAACTGCCAATCCAAAAACTGCTTCGAGATTACACGCCCTAAGCAAGTAGGACTGCCCTGCCCTAACGTGAGCAGCAGCTATGTATTCTGTTCGGGTAGCGACTTCTTTGCATATCCCAACAACTTCAACTATTATGCCCAATTCTACTGCAACACCTTCCAACATGGCGGTATATCATTGGAAGAGATGCTGGTACCTATCGTAACACTTGAGCCAAAGTAACTAATGAAGTGGATTAAACGAATCATTCGTATAATGCTGATACTCATATTATTATGGGTATCAGCTTCGCTTATTTCTCATCAATGGAGTGTACCAGAAAAAGACTTTGATAAGACACTCAAAGTGATGACCTACAATACACAAGCGTTGTGCATGGGCGACAAGCAGCAAGCCAAGCAGATGCTATCCTACATCAACCAGCAACAAGCGGACGTAGTATGCCTGCAAGAAGTGAAAGTATATAAAAACTCTTCGCTAATGAGTTTGATAGAGTTACGCTGTGCGATGAGTAAATATCCCTATACCTACTACGATTTTAAGCGATACAACAGCAAACGTCAATTTGGCAATGTAGTCTTCTCTAAATACCCGTTAATCAACAAGCATACGGTACCCTATCAGTCGAGCAACAATATCAGCAGTTGCTGCGACATGGTAGTGGACGGCGATACGCTTCGACTGATTGTCAACCACTTAGAGAGTTATAAACTCATACGCAAGGATTTGCAATTCGACACTTTGTCGGTGGATCATATCAAAAATAGTTCGCTGAATCAGAAGTTGCAATCCGCAGGTGCATTACGCCAAGAGCAGGCTAAAGCAGTTAAACAAGAGATTCGCCAGTCACCTTATCCTGTGGTGGTTGTGGGTGACTTCAATGCTATTCCGCTGTCGTATGTGTATTGGAAAATCAGATTCGGTTTGCGCGATTGCTTCTTAGAAGGTAATTGGGCTCAGATGGGTAACACGTATAAGAAAGGTCCTTTCGGCATCCGCATTGATTATATCCTCTGCTCCCGCAAACTGACCCCTATAAAATGCGAAGTGGACAGAGTCTCCTACTCCGACCACTTCCCCGTCTGCGCTACAATTGGGTGGTAACACCTCTTATCAAAATGCGCGATACTTTACCAAATCTACTATTTTTTACCCACATTTGGTGAACTATCACGCGTTTTTTTCGCAAAAATCGCGTGATTCTTCACCAAATCTCATATTTTTCTTGCACATTTGGTAAATTATCCGTACCTTTGCAAACAAATTCAAAATAAGGAGAACAATTATGCTAATTGGACGTGAAAAACAACAAAAACTTTTGCATTCTTTGCTAGAATCAACTGAGTCAGAGTTTGTGGCAATTTATGGTCGTCGCCGTGTGGGTAAGACCTATTTGATTAGAGAGACATACGCCAATCAAATCACGTTTCAACACACAGGCTTACAGAACGTTGACCGCAAGGGTCAACTCAAAGAGTTTGGTCGTTCATTGCAAATGGCAGGTATGGCAAAAGTGCCACGCTTATCCGATTGGTCGGATGCTTTCTTTGCGTTAGGACAATTCCTGCAAACTCGTCCCGAAGAGAAAAAAGTGGTGTTCATAGACGAACTACCATGGATGGACACGCCTAAATCCAATCTTGTGGCTGCGCTGGATCACTTCTGGAATGGTTGGGCAACAACGAGAAAAGATATTATTTTGGTTATCTGCGGCAGTGCCACTTCGTGGATTATCAGTAAGATTGTCAAGAACTATGGCGGTTTGCATAACCGTTTGACCCGTCTTATTCCTCTGAAACCATTCTCTCTACGCGAGTGCGAGCAGTTTGCTATAGCCAATAATTTAGGTATGAGCCGCCGCAATGTACTAGACACGTATATGATTCTCGGCGGTGTTCCTTACTATTGGAAGTTCCTACAACGCGAGTATAGTTGGGCACAAAATATAGATGCCCTATTCTTCCAAGAAAGTAGCCCACTGCAAAATGAGTTTAACGCACTATACGCCTCGCTATTCCGTAACCCACAACCATATATAGAGATTATCAAAGCGTTGGGAACAAAGAAGGTGGGCATGATGCGCTCAGAAATCATCCTCGCTACCAAATTGAATTTAGGTGGACAGCTGACCACTATTCTAGAGGAATTGGAACAATGCGATTTCATTCGTTCATTCCGCGCGATGGGCAAGAACAAGAAGGAAATGACATATCAGTTGATTGACAATTTCACTTTGTTCTATTTTCAGTTTATGGCTAATAACAGCAGAACCTCTACATACTGGTCACAAAAAATTAATCACCCCCTATTCAATACATGGAGTGGCTTTGCCTACGAGCGAGTTTGCATGCAACACATCGAACAAATTAAACACGCAATTGGCATTTCTGGTATTGCAAGCAGCGTCTATTCGTGGCAATATGCGCCTAAGAATACAGATGAGAAAGGCACTCAAATTGATATGCTGATTGATAGAGAGGACCGAACTATTAACTTATGCGAGATTAAGTATAGCCAAGGCGAGTACGAAATTTCAGAAGCGTATGACAAGGTCTTGCGTGAAAAACTATCTATCTTTCAACAGGCTACTAAGACAAAGAAAGGCGTTTCGCTATTGATGATCACATCCTACGGTTTAAAGCGCAATCAATGGGCAAATAACATCCACATCCAACTCACAATGGATGATTTGTTTGCATTTTGATGCGCCCCCCATTTTTCCCACTCGCACCGCACTATTACCGCACAATAACCGCACTATTCGTGTCCTTCACAGAACCCCGCAAAAAGAAATAGAGAAGAAAAAGAATGCCGTTCAACAAAAAAAATGCACCGTTGACAGTGCAATTTTACTAAAAAAGTGCACTGTGTATCGTGCAATTCGTCCACAACCTCCTATTCCTGCCATGCGATAGCAATCCCTCATACGATTGCAACGATGCCATCACTTTCTCTCTATCTCCCCAAGGCAAATGCCTAAGTTTCTCACACATACGTGCCACCATTTGTCGGCTAGCATACTGCCTATACGGCTTCACATACGCACCCAAAAACTCCACTCCATGCCAAATAGAATGCACCTTAGTCTTACCATCGTTTATCTCCAAATCCAATCGCTCCGCTAACATCTCCTTCACCCGCTCTGCCACCTCCAACAAATACTCCCTATCCGCACTAACCACATAGAAATCATCCACATACCTTCCATAATGCCTACAGCCCAACTCGCGCTTCACATACTGATCCAACACATTCAAATACACATTGCTAAACAACTGACTGGTCAAATTACCTATCGGTAACCCACACCCAGCAGGACTATGAAAGAGGCTTTTGCTTTTGGGCAAATCCGCCCACTCCTCTTCCGAGCCATGCAGGCGACAATCCTCTATCGGGTTAAGCAATACTATCTCACGCGTCAAGTACCGCACAAAATCCATATCCAACACCTCCTGCCAAGTCTTTGGCACATGCTTCAGCACACGATGTGTGGACATACGCGCCAATGAATCAAGGCATATATCCAACAACCGCTGGCGGTTAATGTGCATAAAATACCCACTAATATCCATCTTCAGCACATAACAAGGCACCGTATAATGTTGGCTCTCTTGCCGAATATGTTGTTCTAACCGCTTGATACCAAAATGCGTACCTCGATTACGAATACAGCTATAGGTATCATAGATAAATGTGCGCTCATATAGCGCGTGCGTATAATTATAATAGAGGTGATGTACTATCCTATCCCGAAAATCTGCTGCAAATACTTCACGCTTCTTGGGATCGGTGATGATAAAACATGTAGAGGGATACGGTTTATAGGTTCTGCTATAAAGTGCATAGCAAAGAGCATTAAGGTTATGGTCTAAGTGTGCTTCAAAACGCTGTTGATAGGGTTTATTGCGCTTATGTCGTCGTGCGTCAAAGTAGGCTTGGTATAAATCAGCGAGCAACTGCTCACGAGAGAGGTTGAAAACATCCATAATGAATAAGTGCTACTGGCACACTGGGCGAACGCTAAACCCATAGTAACGGTTGTTGTTGTTCCTGTTCACATTGCTGGAATTGAAGTTCACGTTCCACGCGTTGTTCGGGGTGTCCGTGTTGAGCGAACTCGACCAATAGTTGCCGTTGCTGCCTGCATTGTTGAGCGAACTGTCGTTGCGGTAGCCCGCGGCGGGGAGCGCAAGCGACTCGGAGCGGGCAGACGGTGTGGTGCGTCAGTGGTATATTTCTTTTCGAGGCAAAGGGAATGCGCCGTGCAAGCCAATTACCCCATCTCTATGCTATCCCTGCTATATATTGTCTGCTTAATTAACGGGGCTAACCACCTGTGAATTTACCCTTTATGATATAGTTACTCTCTCGGAGAGTTGCTGCTTGATTTCTGATAAAAATGCCATTGCCTCCATAGGCGAATGTTGTTCAATAGGATATCCCAAAATACGTTTCATTATCCCATCCACGCTTACATCAGTCATGCCATTTTTATCTTGGCTCTTGGTTCCTTGTTCCTGGTTCTTTGCTCCTTGCTCCTTACTCTTTACCAGCGGTACACTCTTTTTCCAATTCGCATAATCCGTCTGCAACTGCTCTGTGGTTGTTTCTTCAAAGAGTGTTTCGGGAAGAATGATTGCCATCGTCTTGTCTTCTTGCTCTGCTACAGTTGCACCTTCGGGTGTATGACGCTCCAAACTAGTCATTGGAAAACCGACAAACACCACACTATCCTCTGCATTCTTCAGCTGTCGGTGCGTTGGCTTGAACTGACTAACATAGCGATGGCACAACCACGCACTCCATTCATAGGCGCGATAAAAAGTGCCTTCTGGAATTAGATAGATGGTGCGGAAATCCGCACCATCTTTCCGCGATTGCTCTTTTGCAAAAACTTCTTTCAATTGCATAGTATTCTATATTTCGCCGTTTGCGACCAGATTACCCCAGCGGACTGGGTAGCCTACTGCCGTAGGCGTCCGCTCAGTTAATCTCGCCGAACGTATTCTTTTAGTGCCCTATGCCAGTAAGCATAAAGGGTAATATTCTACTGGCACACTGGGCGAACGCTCAACCCATAGTAACGGTAGTTGAAGTCCCCGTACACATCGCCGGAACTGAAGTACACGAGCCACGCGCCGTACGGGGTGCCCGTGTAGAGCGAACTCGACCAATAGTAGCCGTCGCTGCCTGCACCGTCGAGCGAACTGACGTAGCGGTAGCCCGCGGCGGGGAGGAAGATACTATTGCCGTTGCTCTTGCTGGTTACTTTGTATCCTTTCACACCGTTTTGAGTAGTCCATGTCCAAGTGCATTGTTCGCGCAATTCAGCAAATTCAGCATCAGTAGGCATACGCCAACTACCACCCCAATTAGCACGAGCAGCATCA
>JAFZGC010000009.1 GCA_017555595.1 Paludibacteraceae bacterium
GTTGCCATACGCATGGAACGTAGCAGATACTACAATCTTGTGTACAGAGACAAAGACCTATACTCATACCGTAGTAGATGGTTGCAGCAAGACCACTCACGTGCTTGAGTTGACTGTAAACAAAGTTAAGGAGACTACTTTGGCTGCAATTCCAGTAGAAATCTGTGAGAGCGAGTTGCCATACGCATGGAACGTAGCAGATACTACAATCTTGTGTACAGAGACAAAGACCTATACTCATACCGTAGTAGATCGTTGCAGCAAGACCACTCACGTATTGGCGTTGACAGTTTATGCAACGCCTGACCCTGTAGTAGAGTACGATACTATTTGTCCTGGTACTACCAAAGAATGGTACAACGACTTGAGTTTCACTGAGGCAGGTACCTACCATACAACATTGGCTAACGAGAATGGTTGTGCATACGATGTAACTTTGCACCTCTATGTGGCTGATGCTGATAATGATCCTAACTACGACAATTTGGATGCTGTAGGTAAGTATGGCGATCGTTTGTTGCTCCTCAACTTGAACCGTCTCAATGAGTTGGTAGCTTTAGGTACAATACCTGCTGTTCCAACTGCTGCAAATGTGACATGGTATCGAGTAGAAGGTGAGAGAGACTTGGTGGCTGAGATTATTACGGGTACAGCAGTTAATCCAGATGCTGAGTTGGAGAACTCTCACTCGTACTACTACAACAAGCCAGATGGTAGCCCATTAGAGCCAGGTAAGTACTATGCATTGATGAAACTGGAGGGTGTTGGTGGTCCATGTATCACCTGGTTGCGTTCGGCTGAGGTAGAATTGGGTGCTTCTGCAGACCTCACTCCTCAATTGGTGCCAACCATTGCAGATCCAAATGCGGACCTCCGTATTCTCAATTTGAACCCATCAAGTGTGACTGAAGTACGCGTGTACAACACGAGTGGTGAATTGGTTAGCACCTACACTGCATCGCAAGCTTCTGAGTTTATCTTCAAGGCAGCTACTATGCCAGGTTACTATATGGTAGAGGTTCAAAGCAATGGTGAACAGACAACCTTACGTTACATTGTTAAATAATAATGGGAGGAAAAGAAATGAAAACAATTATGAATAATAAAATGTTGAAAGTATCCCTGTTGGTGGCAATTTTTGCCACCATACAGGTATCCTTGATGAAAGCACAAACTGCTGACGCTACTCAACAACCAGCTGTAGAGTTTGTATATGGATCGGGTGCTGCAATGGAACTAGGTGATACTGTCATGATTCATAAAGATAGTTTGCGCTACATCACAGGTGAGCGTATGTCTTCGTGGGTTTATGGTGTACCACATACCATCCGTCAGTTGGGTACCAAGACCAAACCTACAGGTGTGTTACTTCGCGGTATCTACTCGTGGATTGCACAAGGTAGTTTGATTCCATTGAATGCTGACAAAACGCAAGAGGCTATGGATGCTAAGCGTGCTGCCGAAGCTGCTGCCATCGAAGCTGCTCGCGCTGCTGAAGCTGCAGCTCTTGCTGCTGCTGAAGCCGCTGCTGCCGAAGCCGCTCGTGCTAAAATGATGGAAGAGTTTGTAGAAGAGGAAGTGAAAGATACTGTTCCTCCTGCTCCTCAACCATTTCAAATCAATCGTTTCACTATAGGTGCACGTGGTGGTTTGGCATCGTTGTTGCCTCAGTCTCAACCAGACATGACAACAGCGTTTGGTTTTGATGCGTTGCTCGACTTGCAATACGCACACTACTGGGCTAAAGCCGATGATAAGGTTCGCTTGGGTCTCTTGACAGGATTAAGTGTAGGTTATATGCAATACCAACAACCAATGAAGAAAATCCGCGAGGGCTTCGATTACGCTACAGCGGCTGGATTAGAAACACAATATGCTATTAGTGTTGATGAAATAAGTACTGTGAATAGCCAACTCCAATTGGAGGTGCCTATTATGTTCTCTTTGGTTTCTCCTAAGGGTTTGTTCTTGAATGTTGGTCCTAAACTGATCTTACCTGTTTACACCCCTTATACCCAAACATTGACAAATACTACTATTACCGCAACTGATGTGTTGACAGGTAACGTGATGACTGATAACATTGTGATGGGTGTGTTGGACAAAGATTATACGCAAAAGGGTTTGAATGCACACCAATATGATTTGACTATTGCAGTAGGTGGTGAACTTGGTTATGAGCACCAATTGCAATCAGGCCACTCTGTAAGCGTTGGTTTGTATGCTAACTATGGTGTGTATAGCACTTATACCAATAGCACTAATGGTCGTGTGATTGATGTAAAACACCCATTGGAGACTGGTGCTTTGGGCGAAGTAATCGTCAATTCGATTAACAATGCTTACGTAAACAAGTTGTGCTATTTTGATGCTGGTTTGAAGGTGGCTTTCCACTTGAACTGGAAGAAGTAATTCGCATAGAGCGATATATGCAAAGAGCGCGCCAATAGGCGCGCTCTTTTTGGTTGTGGGAGAGTTATTTAGAATTGTTTAGAGTGGCGTAGAATGGAGGAAAAAGGTGTGGAATAACCGACAAAAGGGGCTACCTATTGGTAGCCCCACATTATATTGTTGAGTGGGAATGCTTAAAGAGCGTTGGTGTGCAATGCCAAACTTGATTTCAAGTTTGCAGCTTTGTTGCGGTGGATGATATTGCGCTTTGCCAATTTATCCAACATTGAACTTACCTTTGGAAGGAGTTGCTCAGCAGCAGCCTTATCGGTAGTAGCACGCAAAGCACGAACCGCGTTGCGAGTAGTTTTAGCATAATAATGATTGTGGGCTTTACGAGTAGCCGTTTGACGAATGCGCTTCAAAGATGATTTATGATTTGCCATCTTGCTAATTTAAATAATTAAAGTTGTTATGTTTTTATGTTATCTTGTAGTGCCACGGGGAATCGAACCCCGCTTTAGAGAATGAAAATCTCTTGTCCTAACCGATAGACGATGGCACCGTCGTCGGAATTGGCTTGCAACAAAGAAATGCGCCATGCGCATTTGGGTTGCCGCCATTCCTCCTATCAAATCGAAAGTAACTTTCGATTTGGTTACGGTCTTGCGACCACTTGAGGTATTTCAATGTTCACTCTGAACGAAATCGGGTGCAAAGGTACTGCATTTTTTTGAATTGAGCAAATATTTTGTAAGAAAAAGCACATTTTTTATAAAAAAATTGCATATTTGCCAATATTT
The DNA here is from genome assembly GCA_017555595.1 of Paludibacteraceae bacterium. GTDB lineage: Bacteria > Bacteroidota > Bacteroidia > Bacteroidales > Paludibacteraceae > Colicola. Next base: position 3,195 of record JAFZGC010000009.1, read on the forward strand.
TACTACCTTTGCATGTTGAAATAGGGTATAAATGCCATATTTTTATATAAAAATGAACATGAAACAGGTATATATTTTTATTGGTTTTGCGCTGCTATTCAGCATTTCTGCGTTTGCGCAAACTTCTACTCGTATGCAACCAGAGTTGCAAACGACCGAATTTTTTGATCCTACACAAGCGAAGCAAGAGGAGGTATATCAATTCTCCACCGATTGGCGTTTTGAGGGTGGTTATGTACAATGGGATGAGCGTACCGCCGACACTACTAAGCTCTACCAACATGGATTACGTGTAGGTGCTACTATTGACTTTAATCTTCCATTGCATTTTAGTATTCAGACTGGTGCGCTAGCTACGCTGACATATGGACTTAATGAACAACATTGGCGTTCTATGAGCGAGGAGAATGTGCAAATAGAAACTTTGAATCATCATATAGTACAGTTACAAATCACCATTCCAGTGCGTGCATACTACACGGTTAAGTTGTGGAAAGAACTCAATATGTTTTTCTACGCAGGTCCTCAATTACAAATAGGATTGACTAATTACGATGTGTTGGTTAACAACACCTCTTCTGAGGTAACTGATTGGTTGGTGCAAAATAATATCCCTACAACCAACCATGATTGCTATGTTAGCAAGGAGTTGTATCGCACGAATATTCAGTTTGGTTTGGGCGGAGGCTTTGAATGGGATCGCTATCGTCTGCAAGCTGGTTATGATTTTGGTTTGAATAATTTACAACGCACGGTTGTTCTTTCAAAGCAACGTTTGAATGAATGGGGATGGATGTGTACGTTTGGGTATAGGTTGTAGGGTATTGGAATAGGTTAAAGGTGAGAGGTTATAGGTTGTAGGCTAAGATAAAGGAAGCCGCCCCGTAGGGTGGCTTCCTTTGTCTATAATAGGTTCTCGTTTACCGACTCCCGGTTCCCGAACTATCTCAGTAAGTATGTTTGTCCGTTTTGGATGACAATACCGCGGTAAGTGCGATTCACAGGACGACCGAGCAAATCGTACATTGGTGCAGATAGGTCTAATGGAGTAGAGAGGTTTTCTACATGCGTACCAGTGGCACTCTTCCAAATAGCATAAACGGTACCCACATACCCCTTTGGCAATACGGTCAGTGGTGTGCCTGTACCCTCTGGATTATCGAACCAACCGACAAAGATATATCCCTCTTTAATAGGTGTAGGCAATGTATAAGGTTCCTCAATGGTAGTAGGCAGTTCGCCAGTTATCTTATAAGCTATTCTATAGGTATCGCCCCACGCTTCGGGTTTGCCTGCTTGGGTGAAATCAATGGTAGAACCTACGGTAGTGCCATCGGCTTTCTTTGACACATTAGTGCAGTTGAAGAACGCATAGAACTGTTGACGCCATTCGGAGTCAGTGGAGATAGATATACCTTGAACAGCTGCTACAGACAAGATATAGTCGCCCAACCATTTCCATGGAGACTTAGAGTCAGTCATAAAGTCTAAGCCTAATGCGCCGATATTCGTCCATGTAAACTCCAATACCTCAGTGATAGGACGCGTAGTACGCGTTTTGAAAGTGCCAGAAGCATTGCTATATCCTGTATAATAACTGTTGAATCCATCCATAAACGCTACCCACAACTGCTCGTTGGTTGGCACTTCGCCTCCCAATACGATACCGCCATTGAGCACCCAAGTTACAATATTGATCTCTTTGTCGGAATCGGGGTTTTCGTATTGCCAAATAGCATATAGAGTACCTTTGTAACCCGCAGGGATAGAGGTAATCTTGCTGCCTTGACCTCTTGGATTGTTATACCAGCCTATGAATACATCGCCATCTTTTTTTGGTGTTGGGAGTGTATAGGTCTCTTTCACGGCAGTTGGTAAGTGGGCACTTGTTCCCGTTGCTATTTGGTAAGCCTCGCCCCATGCTTCTGGTTTACCCGCTTGGCTGAAATCAGCAGCAGCTACACCACCTAGTGTGTAGTTTGCAGAACAGTTAAAGAAAGCATGTAGATTAGTTCGCCACCATAATTCGCCATTGGGCGTACCTGCTATAGATTGGATATAGTCGCCCAACCATTTATATTTAGAATTGGCATTAGTCAGAATATTGTCATTATCCGAATCTATACCCGATGGCCAGAAGGTGGAAACCGCTGTGATAGCTTGATTAGCACGATTGATGCCATAATAGCTATTGAAGTCAGATTTGAATATCTCCCACAATGCAGCATTGGTTGGTACATCACCTCCAGGGACAATGCCACCGTTTAATACCCAACGGATATCGGTTTCGATACTTGGGTCGGTACCTTGACCTGACTCCATGAATATTTGTGGATAGGTGGTGGCATCCGCTGTAACGGTTACGGTTTGGGTGTAGTCTTTATAGCCTTTAGCATGCACAGAAATCGTGTATGTGCCAGGAGTAAGGTTGTCGAAAACAAAGATACCATTGTAGTTATGGTCAGTGGTGTAGTATTCTTGATTTTTGAGCATACGAGCTACATATGGGTAGCAGTTGGTCTTGATGACTTCTCCAGCTGCGTTGCGTAAAACGATTTTTGCTCCATTGATAGGCTTATACACATCGTAGGATTTGGAATGAGGAATATAGTGCGTATGGGAGAATGTTTCGGTTTTGGAACGTACATATCCCATTATATATCCTACATCCTCTTTTGGTTTGCTGTAATAATCCATGATACCTCGATAGTATCGGATACCCTCTTGACGACACCAATCGGGGTTTAAGGCACGATGGCGAGCAGGGCTATAGGTGTGGAAATAGCCCTCGGACAAGAAACCTGGAATCTCATGTTTCAATGCACCCAAATAGCCGTACGTAGAAGAGGTTTCGTAGAACGACAAATCGCCCAAGATATCTGGATTGCTAGGCGAATAATAGGTGGTAAACTCTGGTCCGCCTGAAGTAGGGTCGTACTTCGTAGTATAGAATATCTCATACAATCGAGCCATGCACTTCTTGGCCATAGCATCGCTTTTAGCCACTTTAGGTTGCCCTGTATAACCACGATACAATATTACAGGATAGTTGGCAAAACTTCCATTGCTGCCGTCAGGTCCTGCATTGGAGTGGATAGAGATGAAATAGTCGGCTCCATAGTTCTCGGCTTCAGAGCAGATGGTACTCAATGCTTTGTTATACTCATTGGTGCCGCTGCCACCTGATGCGCGACGAGACATTTTCACATCAAAGCCTGCTGCTTTCAATTTCTCCTCTAAGGCAAAGGCCTTCCAGAGGTTAGTGTTCGATTCAAAGAAGCCTAAGGTATCGCCTGCGGCATAATTGATAGTTGCCATAGGACGACAGTTGGAACCCCAACTACCGTGACCAGGATTGACATATACTTTGATTGCACTGGCGGATAATACCATAGCAAGTGCACATATAGAGAGTAAAAATCGTTTCATCGTAGTAATGTGTTATAGATTATTTTACATTCATTAGATATACTTCTCCATTCGCAGTGGAGTATGCTATTTTGCCATTTGAAGTATACGGATAGATAGCCATTGCCTCTTTGTGCACCAATGTCTGTTTTTGTCCCTGCATGTTGTATGCCACGATAGCTGATGCTGTTAGGTATTTACCATTATCCTCATCGTGCATGCCGATGATAATATTGTTGTCGTACCATTGTGGAGCGCGGCAGTCGAGGGCAATGAATTGTACATTAGCGCCATTGAGGTCGCAGGTGTAGCAGCCTTTGCCAGAAACATAATAGAGAATCTTTGTTCCATCGGGCGAAAGACTAACCCAGTTGTAGGCTTGCTCTGCTCCGTTGGGGGTGAGAACGGTGGTTTTGTCACCGTGCGTGAGCACTATATGTAGGTCGCCATTGATAGCGACTGTGTAGGATGGAGTAGTAGGTGTTAGTTTGCTCAAATCGCGTTGTGCTTTAGCAATTACAGCTCTTTTTTGAGCCTTGATAGTGTATTTCACAATATTGTTTCTCAGCGTTAAGTCGTCATTCATATATCTTTCGCGATATACGATTTCTTGACCATCAGGACTGATTTTTGCTGCCCAACCCGCACCATCGGCGTCGGTGATGGTGGTGATGGTACCTGTAGCAAGGTCATAATACTTTAAACCACGATTTACATCGTTAGTCAACAATAGATAATCGGCTTTCGGACTAAAACCAGCCACCTTCAGATCTTCATTTGAAGGTGTAGGCAATTGTTGGGTTGAAATTACGTCCAATAATTGGGCACCGACGAGCATGCTCATGGTGCACGCAACGCCAAGAAGAATAATTTTTCTCATGATAATGATTTATATACTTGATTTTGTCTATTTACATATTGACTGACAAAATTACAACAATTTTTGTACATACGCAAGTATTTGTAGTATTTTCATAAAAAAAGCCGCCTTTGCAGGCGACTTTTCTTATTATAGGCTAAGCATCAACTTATTTCAGCAAGAATACTTGGCCTTTTTGAACTACGATGCCACGATATGTACGATCTACTTGGCGACCCAAAACATCGTACATAGGCGCGTTGATATCCAAGGTAGGATTCTTCACGTTCTCTACGTTGGTTGGTTGACCCTCTTCTGGTAATGGTTTTCTTGCAGGGATAACCAAACTATTGTCCTCAGTAGGCATTACGAAGAGCGAAACGTGGTTAGGAGCGGTAGCAACCAAGTGGCCTGCGTAGTCGAAACTCAATTGGTAAACAATGCCTAACTCATGCTTGTGACTTTGTACGTATTTCACGGTCAGTTTGCCAGCTTCGTCCCACGCACACTCAAACACGATGAATTGGCTGTTGTCGTCTTGTAGCACGAGGTAGCGTTGGTCATTGCTGAGTGCCATAGCACCGTCGTTGCTACCATTCACATAACCTACAAACTCGTCGTAGTGAGTAGAGAACTCGCACTCCTCATTGAAGTTGTAGTATCGTGCCGAAGTAGCATAGCTGTTGTTACCACCTGCATAACGGAGTGTAGAGCAGAAGAATCCGTAGTCGGTGAGGATAGGTTGACCGTTCTTGTTAACAAGACCAGCCAAGTTCTTGCCCTTGCCATAAACTTCAGAAGGAGCCCCTTCCCAAGTTTTAGCAATAGTACCATCCTCTTGACCGATGTTGTAGATCAAGATATTACCGAGTGAAGATCCGAAGTCCTCGTTGTAAACGATGAGTTTAGACTCTGCACCTTCTTTGTAGATAGAGATACCAGCGGTAGAAGCACCTACGTTCACTCCATTGTTAGAAATAACGCCACTGCCATCGCGTGTGCCAGCGAAGAATTGGTGGGTCTTAGTAGGATCTGCAGGATCAACCAAGTAGATACCACTATTGCTGTCGCTGTAATCAGCCACAAACAATGTACCATCTGAAGCCACAGCAGCACGTCTTGGAACATCCCAAGTAGCACCTGTCTCGGTGTAGGTATAAGCATTAGCATTGAGTTTGTTCATCGCAGGGTCAAGGATATACAATCCCTTTTGTGAGCCCTCGATAATATAGTATTGACCGAAATACTCTGACAATGGGTGAGCATCTACAGTACCATAAGGCTTAACCAATGCGCTATCCACATAGTCAGCCACCATACCCATACCTGTAATAGGAGCTCCTTTTAAGCGCAAGCCCCAATGGGTAGCGCCATCAAGAGCGCCTGTAGCGATGGAGATGAAGTTCAAACCTTCAACAGCTGATTGAGGAGCAGATTCGCCAAGCAGTTCTTCACCCTTGTAAGCCAAGATTGATACTTCAGGGATGTCTTGGTTAGCAACGAACTCGAAATGGTAGTAACCATCAGCGCGTGTCACATTCAAGCTATGTGCATTCACGCGTGGTTTGAGTGGTTGTTGTACGTTTAGTGTGGTGAATGGGAATACTATACCATCGATATTCAAGTAGAGATTCAACTCAGCACCGTCCACATATGCACTTGCACTCGCGTGGGTAGCACTCATAGGTGCGTCAAGGTTAGCGCCATCAAGAATGATCTCTACTGCTTTGTCTAAGCCGTTGGTAATGTCAAATAGTTTGACACCAGTTACATTGCCATCGGCATCACAAGATGGAGCTACCATCAGGCTTTGACCTGCATATTTGAAGTAAGAAGCGCCATTGAATTTCACATCAATCAATTCAGGAGCTACAGCACCTTGTACGATAGGATCTTCCAATTGACCTGGCAACTTGAACTCGGATGGGTTCATCTTCTCTGAATCCATGATGAAGTTGTTTTGAGGGTCGCGTGGAGAAAGGGTGAGTTGGAAGTTGGTTCCTTGATTCTCTTCGCTGTATGGAGCGTTAGAGTCGATATTGTCGCCAGTATAGGTGGTACTTGCCAGTGCACCTCCAATCATGTTGAAATAGGTCATGCGTACACCACCGAGATAACGGTGAACACCTGTAATCAAAACTGTACAATCGGTAGAAGTAACACCCTTGACGGCAATGGTCAAACCTTGGTCAGATCTGTATGAGTTGCTGGAAGCTTGTGATTCAAACCAAATAGTAGGATCAGCATAGAAATCATCCCAAATATATACGTGTGTGGTGCCACGTTTGTAGCCAGATTCTACTTGGTCGTTGCCGTAGTAGCAGCGTGTATAGTTGACACCTACAATCTTGTTGTCGCAAGTGATAGCAATATCTGACAAGGCGAGATAATCGCCAGGGTTGGTTGGGTCAACAGGAATGATGCCAGTAGTAGAAACGGTATCCAACTTACCAGTTGTATTGTTGAGGATATAGATATGTGCGGTACCATCTTCCTCGTGGGTCAGCATGAATGTAGAGTCAGCATGTTGGATAGTGCGTTTGATGCTACCTTTGATATTGGCTGCTTGGTCAATCACGTCCAATGCTTTCATGTTAAATTGCTCTGGTACAGTAGCATACGATGGTTGCTCAGGATTTGGATAATCTTTGAAGTTAGCATTAGGATCTACCCAACCTTCTACCTCCAGGAAGATAAATGGATAGCTAGTCTCGTTAGCTTTTACCTCTACGGTCTGGTATTTGCGGTGGAGAGGTTTGTAGCCTTCCATAGTAGCCATCAGTTTGTAGGTACCTGGCTCTAAGTCTGGGAAGTAGAAGAGACCATTGTAGTTTTGATCCACGGTATAGGTGGCGATTTCTTCGCCAGCCTCTGTGCTGAGTGTAACTACTGCTCCATTGAGAGGAGTCCATTGGTCGTTGGTGTTAGCAGCCCATTGGAACATCTCGTGGGTAAAGCGCTCATGCTCATCTTTCACTGTACCAAGGATATAACCTTTCTTCTCTGGCTCCGCTTTGTAGTAATCTACTACGCCGCGGTAGTAGCGGATACCCTCTTGCTTGCAATAGTCACGGTTGAGTGCACGGTGACGAGCTGGTTGGTAGGTATGGAAGAATCCCTCTACGAGGAAGCCTGGCACACCATGGTGCAATACGCCGAGATAACCAGTGTAGGTCTTGCCAGAAGACGGAAGAGTAGCGTCGTAGCTGCTATGATAGAAATCGATATCCGCCAAGATGTGCTTAGATGTCTCTGGGTCGCGGGTATCGTAGTTGGTTGGCTCCAATCCGTCCATTGAGCGGCACTCAAATGCTTGGTACCAAGATGCCTTACAGATCTCGATAGAACCAGGTACAACGTGATTACCTGCGTTATCGCCACGGTAGAAGTATGCCAAATAGTTCACGGTATTACCCTCAGTAGCAGCATTAGAGTGCACAGAGATAAAGTAATCCATATTGTTTGCTTCAGCCTCGTCAGCGATATCCAGCAAACCACGGTTGTACTTCTCATAGTCTGGCAATGCTTGGTAAGCCGCCCATGTATAGTCAGGATA
>JAFZGC010000053.1 GCA_017555595.1 Paludibacteraceae bacterium
CGTAATCCGAAACTGTTTACTTACGGACTGAACGGACAAGCCTGTTTGAAGCAATTTTAACGCCTCCATTTTTAACTCTAATGACACTTTTGGTCTCATAATTAAGAACTTAATGTGTCCAAAAAATTGGGGTCAATACATTTTTCTGCCTATTCCTATGTTATACGGAGTATTCATGGAGTATTCATGGAGTATTCACGGAGTATTCATGGGGTATTCATATGTGTCGGTTATGTATCGGTTATGTATCGGTTATGCGTCGGTTATGTATCGGAACATGATGCGTGCGAGAAAAAAAAATTTGCAAGTATAAAAAAAAAGCAGTACCTTTGTGGGGAATTAACGAAAATTATTGTTAGAACGGCGAATGGAACGAATTAAACGAATAATTTAAGTAACAAAAATTATTCAGAATTAAAATCGAAAACTACAATAAAGTACAAAATCCATAAGAAATAATATCATGCAAAAGCAACATGTAGTAGTGCGATTCTGTGGCGATTCGGGTGACGGAATGCAATTGACCGGCACGATGTTCTCCTCACTAAGCGCGATCTTGGGCAACGAGATTAGTACGCTGCCCGATTTTCCAGCCGAGATTCGTGCCCCACAAGGCACATTAGGCGGAGTAAGTGGTTTCCAAGTTCAGTTGGGTACAGGCGTCTATACCCCTGGCGATCAAGCCGATGTGATTGTGGCAATGAATGCCGCAGCACTCAAAGTGTGCGCCTTAGGTTCGAAATTCAACCAGAAAGGCGCACAGTGGGAAGAGAAAGAATCGATGTTCAAACGCGATGCAGTCATCATCGTGGACACCGACTCGCTCAGCGCAAAAGACCTGGAGAAAGCACTGTATCAAACCGACAATCCGTTTACCGAGTTGGGTATCCCTGAGTCGGTGCAGATCATACCTGTAGCCCTGACACAACTGACCAAAGAGGCATTGAAAGACATGGGAATGGACAATAAGTCTGTGCTGAAATCGCGCAATATGTTCGCTTTGGGCTTGGTTTGCTGGCTCTTTAACCGCCCTGTGGATAAGGCAGTTAGTTTCTTGGAGGGTAAGTTCCAAAAGAAGCCACAGCTGATTGCGCCAAACGTGAAAGTGCTGACCGACGGCTTCAACTACGGACAGAATTTGGCGATGAATATCCAAACGATGAACGTGGAGAAGTCCCATGAGCTGCCAAAGGGCACATATACCTCTATTGCGGGTAACAAAGCAACCGCATGGGGACTGATTGCTGCTGCAGAGAAGTGTGGCAAGCGATTGTTTTTGGGTTCGTATCCTATCACTCCAGCTACGGACATCATGCATGAGTTGGCTGCCCGCAAAGACATGGGCGTGATGGTGGTGCAAGCCGAAGATGAGATTGCCGGCGTATGTACGGCTATTGGTGCAGCTTTCGCAGGCGACTTGGCGGCTACCAGTACCTCTGGACCTGGACTCAGTTTGAAGGGCGAAGCGATAGGTCTGGCCGTGATGGCAGAGTTGCCATTGGTGGTGATAGATGTACAACGCGGCGGTCCAAGTACAGGTCTGCCAACCAAGACCGAGCAGACCGACCTGATGCAAGCAATATATGGCAGAAACGGCGAGTGTCCAGCGGTGGTGTTGGCAGCGTCGAGTTCGGCGAACTGCTTTGATTATGCGTATGAGGCAGCTAAGATTGCGTTGGAGAACATGACCCCTGTAGTGCTGCTGACGGATACGTATCTGGCGAATGGTACGGGCTTGTGGCGCATTCCACAACTGAGCGAACTGCCTGAGATTAAGCCACAAGGCGTATTGGAGGAGCATAAGGGACAATACAACCCAGCGCTTCGCGACGAGCGCGGCGTGCGCTACTGGGCATACCCAGGCATGGATGGCTATGAGCACAGAAATATCGGATTGGAGCGCGATGCTAAATTAGGTACTATCTCTACCAACCCAGAGAACCACCAACAGATGGTGTTGGCACGCCAAGCGAAGATCGACCAAGTAGCGAACCAAATTCCACTCTTGCAAGTGCAAGGCAATGTGGATAGCGACACGCTGCTCATTGGTTGGGGAAGTACCGAAGGACACCTGCACGCTGCCGCTAACGAACTGGGTTGCGCATTGGCACACTTCAACTATATCAACCCATTGCCAACGAACACCGAGGAGGTGCTGAGAAAATACAAGCGACTGGTGGTCTGCGAATTGAATAGCGGACAGTTTGCTGGATATTTGCGCAGCAAGTTCGAAGGACTGCACATTGAACAATACAATGAGATGACCGCACAGCCTTTCGCAGTGGATAGAATTGTGAATTTTGTTAAACACTCTTTATAATATATAGTATGGAAGCAAGTCAATTTAAGAGCAATCAATATGTAAAGTTCTGCCCTGGATGTGGCGACCATGCTATTTGTATGGCACTGCAAAAAGCCATGGCTGAGGTGGGTGTACCTACTCACGAGACAGTAGTAATCTCTGGTATCGGCTGTTCAAGCCGTATGCCACACTACTTGAACACCTACGGATTCAATACTATTCACGGTCGCGGTGGCGCTATCGCTACGGGCGTGAAGACCAGCCACCCCGAACTGAGTGTATGGCAAATGACAGGAGACGGCGACTGTCTCGCTATCGGTGGTAACCACTTTATTCATGAGATACGCAGAAACGTAGATCTGAATATCTGCCTGTTTAACAACCGCATATATGGTTTGACAAAGGGTCAATACTCACCTACTTCGCCTAAGGGCTTTGTGAGTAAGTCTAGTCCATTTGGTACCGTAGAGCGTCCGTTCATCCCTACGGAGTTGGTACTCGGCGCACGCGGCACCTTCTTTGCCCGCACGCTGGATGTGGACATGCCAACCACGGTGAACTGTATGGTGCAAGCGCATGAGCACAAGGGCGCGAGCGTGATTGAGTGTCTGGTGAACTGCGTGATCTTCAACAACGGCACACATAACTGGATAGCTGACCGCGAGATGCGCGCAGAGCACAGCATCATACTCAAGCACGGCGAGAAGATGATCTTTGGTAAGGAGAAAGACAAAGGTCTGGCATTGGATTATAGCCAAGGTCTGATTCCTCAGATTATCGTAGTGCCTGCAGACGACGAGCGCGTACTCACCCACGACGCTACTATGCAAGATCCAACGCTACACCGTATGCTCGCCATGATGGGCGCTGAAGGCGACACCAGTCTTCCTATTGCGTTGGGTGTGATACGCGATGTAGCGGCAGAGTCATACGACGAGGCTGTGAATCAACAGATTAACGAAGTGCGCGATAAGAGCAAAGCCAAGACATTTGACCAGCTCACTGCCACACTCGAGCAATGGGAGATATAGTTTAGTGTTTAGAGTTTAGAGATTAGAGATTAGAGATAATAATGAAAAAGATTATGTTATTTATTGCGTTTGCCACAATTATCGGCAACGCAGTTGCACAAGAAGTGGCAGACACCAAACAAGTGTCGATTATTGAACGAGTTGAGAACTGGTATGCGGAGAACATGAACTATGCTACCATTACTGCGTTGATGGCTGTGGAGAGTTCGTTTATTCCTTTCCCCAGCGAGGTAGTTGTTCCTCCCGCAGCGTATGTGGCTGGTATTGAAGGCAGTAGTTTGCACACCACCGATAGTTATCCGCTGAATGTGCTATTGGTGGTGCTGTTTGGCACATTGGGCGCTATTATTGGTGCGATTATCAATTATCTGTTGGCTATGTGGTTGGGGCGCCCTATCATCTACGCTTTCGCGGACAGCAAGGTGGGGCACCTCTGTTTGCTTTCAGCCGAGAAAGTGAAGAAGGCTGAAGACTATTTCAACGAACATGGCAAAGTATCCACTTTCGTAGGTCGTTTGATACCATGTATTCGCCAGTTGATTAGTATCCCCGCAGGCTTGTGCAAGATGCATTTCGGTTGGTTTTTGCTCTATACTTTTTTGGGAGCAGGCGTATGGAATGTGGTGCTGGCATTGCTAGGCTATGTGGCTCATGGTCAGATGGATTTGATTCATGCCTACAGCCATGAGTTGAGCATTGCTATCATGGCTTTGTTGGGCTTGTTGGTAGTGTACTTTGTGGCGAAAGCAGTGATTAAACGGAAAAAGTGAAAACCAAAGGTTGAGATAAGACGAAGATATAGTCAAAAAAATGTAGCCTATAGCAATAAAAGTAAACTTTTCTTGCACATATACATTTTTTTTCGTACCTTTGCAGCGCAAAGGTCGAAGCTATGGGCTCAGTCACAGATTTAAAAGCATATTTGCCAACCACTAAGAAGGAGCTACAGCTCCGTGGTTGGAATGAAGTGGACGTGATCCTCTTCTCGGGTGATGCATATATCGACCACCCCGCTTTTGGTGCCGCCGTCATCGGTCGCGTACTGGAACACGCGGGCTACAAAGTGGCTATCGTACCACAGCCCGACTGGCGCGGTGACCACCGCGACTTTACCAAACTAGGACGGCCACGACTCTTCTTTGCCGTTACTGCTGGCAGTATGGACAGCATGGTCAATCACTACACCGCCGCTAAACGCCTACGTTCAGACGACGCCTATACCCCTGAAGGTAGAGCAGGCATGCGACCTGACTACTGCACTATTACCTACTGCAACATCTTGAAAGAACTCTATCCCGATGTACCCATCGTCATCGGTGGCATTGAGGCATCTATGCGACGACTGACACACTACGACTATTGGTCAGACCGCCTAATGCCAAGCATCCTAGTAGATAGCAAAGCCGATATTCTGGTGTATGGTATGGGGGAGAAGCAGATAGTGGAGATAGCCAAAGCAATAGAACGCTGCGCTGAAGAGCGCTTCGCTGTAGATATTCCGCAAGTGGCGTATCTAAAGGCGAAGAGCGAGATGCAAGAGGTTAAAGGCGATAGGATTTTGTTAGGCAGTCATGAAGCAGCGGTGAAGAGCAAGCGTGTGCATGCGGAGAACTTCCGATTGATAGAGACGGAGAGCAATAAGATTAACGCGGCAACTATCATTCAGCCTGTGGGTGACCAATATGTAGTGGTGAATCCACCCTACCCCACCATGAGTAGCGAAGAACTGGATGCAATATACGAATTGCCCTTCAGGTATCATCCACATCCGAAATACAAGGGCAAACATATCCCCGCCTACGAGATGATTCGCTTCTCGGTATGTATGCACCGCGGGTGTTTTGGGGCTTGCAGTTTTTGCACCATCGCCGCTCATCAAGGCAAACAAATTACCTCGCGTTCTGAGAAAAGTATCCTTCAGCAGATTGATAAGCTGAAAGACCTGCCTGATTGGAAAGGCTACTTGAGCGACCTCGGCGGACCATCAGCCAACATGTACGGCATGCACGGCAAGGATATGACCCTGTGCGAGAAATGTGTCCGCCCCAGTTGCCTGTACCCAAGCATATGCAAGAACCTCAATCAGGACTTTGCGCCATTGCTACATATATATAATAAGGTGGATAGCCTACCATATATCAAAAAGTCGTTTGTGGGCAGTGGTGTTCGCTATGACCTGATGAACGAGTCATACGGACGCGAACTCATCACCAAGCATGTGTCGGGACGACTGAAAGTGGCCCCCGAGCACACCAGTAGTGAGGTGCTAAAACTCATGCGCAAACCCTCGTGGCAGGAGTATGAGAAGTTCCATCGTTTCTTTGAGAAAGTGAACGCCGAAGCAGGACTTCGCCAACAGTTGATACCTTATTTCATCTCTTCGCACCCAGGATGTACGAACCAAGATATGAAGCAGTTGGCAGAGCAATGCAGACGCCTCGGGTATCGCCCTGAGCAAGTGCAAGACTTCACCCCTACCCCCATGACACTGGCAACGACAATGTTCTACACAGGGCTGAATCCGTACACGATGCAACCCATATTCGTTGCCAAAACAAAAGAAGAGAAACAAAAACAAAATAGCTATTTCTTCTGGTGGAAAAGTCCACAAGCAAGAGACCAAAGAAAGTCTAAAAGTGTTAAGCATTTTACGAGTAAAAAATAAGCGAACATGGCTATAAAAAAGAAATATGAAATCAACCCTGATACACTTGTTTTGGAACAAGTGGAACATGGATTACGCTACTGGTTACGTAGAACGGGTATTTATATTTTTGGAGGGATTGTATTAGGAATTGTATTTTTGTACTTATTTCTCATTTTCTTCCCCTCCCCACGCGAGAAACAATTATTACGCGAAAAAGAGTTGCTAGCATCGCAAATGGAAGCCCTGAATCGCCAAGTAGATCAAATGCAATTAGTGATGACAGACTTACAACAACGCGACGACAACCTCTATCGCGTGTTGTTTGGTGCAGAACCTATACCACTTAGCATACGGCAAGGAGCACAGCGTAAGATTTCCTACTACGAGCAATTAGCACAAATGACTAATAATCAGTTATCTGCAGACTTATCGCTCAAAGTAGATGTTTTGGAGAAAGAGTTGTACGTACAATCTAAATCCTACGACGAAATCATTGAAATGGCCAAAACACGCGAAGTGCGTATGGAGAACATCCCTGCTATTCAGCCTCTAATGAACAAAGATCTTACCCGTGTAGCATCGGGTTATGGCGTTCGTATAGATCCTGTATATCATGTTCGCAAATTCCATCAAGGCATGGACTTTACTGCACCTACTGGTACAGAGATCTATGCAACAGGTAATGCACGCGTGTCTTTTGTTGGATGGAAACAAGGATATGGCAACACAGTGATTCTTGATCATGGTTTTGGCTATAAAACACTATATGCACACTTGTATAAACCTCTGGTTCGCAAGGGTCAAAAGGTACGCCGCTATGACATCATAGCATTAGTGGGTAATACTGGCAAATCTACAGGTCCTCACCTGCACTATGAAGTACGCCTCAATGACCGTCCAGTGGATCCTCGCAACTACTATTTCTATGATTTATCGCCAGAGGAATACGATCAAATGATTCAATTATCCAACAATTTCGGACAGATGTTAGATTAAAAAAAATAGGAGTGCTATTCGAGGGCACTCCTATTTTTTATCCTAATATATCGTTGATCGTCTTTCGCGCCTTAGCTCCAACTACAAGCTGACGGTATATCCATGTATCTCGTAAATATGGCACGAGATCAAAAGGTGTAGCTTGCGTAAAAGAAGATAAACGAAAATAACGATACAACTGCTGTACATAGCCATTAGTGACAATACCAACATGCCCCATTGTATCCCCCATCTGCTCAAGCATCTCCCCTTGCAATTGACCACGAATAACAGCACGAATCATTTTGGACATCCCTATCAAAGCATATTTGTCGCTATCGCACATGGGCCAAACTCGCATCATTTCTTCCAACGCCTCACGTTCTTCCTCCTCAACATTGAGCAACTGATTGTCATCCCATGGTTTCAACCAATTGGCTGCACGCTCTTGAAAGAATGGCGTTTGGTATGCAGTCTTAAAGATCAAGAAGTTTTGATCAAGATGCAAACGCGCAATACGTTCCATCTCGCCTTGATGCTTACGAATCACATCATAAAAATCATCCGAACCTACTTGATTCATCAGAGGCAACATATCCTTGGTCATCTGCTGGTTAAATTGCTCCAACAGCTTGATACGCGCCGTACGTGCAACATTGCACAGGGCTGTAAAGCCCAATTCAGGCTCATCGACTAATACCTCATGAATAGGATCCCATAGATTAGTATTCTCACGAAGTATTGTATTATACTTCATAGCCACTAAGAGCAATCCGACTATTACTCGTTCGCGTATCAACTCTTCTTGCGCCAGCGAATAAGCTTTGAGCAAAAGCATAAAACGCTCATTATTCCAATGACCTTCCAACAATGATAATGTCAGCCCCGCAACAGCCATAGCGCCATCGGTTGGGCGAGTTACGTCTTGCACAAGTACTAAGAAATCGGCATAATCGTCCTCGTGCAATACTTCTATTACACGATAATTATCGAATATTTCGCAAGGATTAAGCATTCTGCTATCGCTTCATTGACTAAAATTCTTCTTTGATGAGATAGTTATTACGTTCACCTGAATTGCGAATAACCAGTTCACCTAGGAAACCTGCTAAAAATAGCATACAACCCAAAATCATCATTAATATGCTTAGATGGAAGTACGGATTTACACCCACCAACATAGCTCCCACTCCGTGAGAAAGGGCATAGAGTTTCATACCACCGACAACCACTATGGCAATGAACCCAAGAATAAACATCATACTACCTACCAAGCCAAAGAAGTGCATTGGTTTTTTACCAAACTTATTCAAGAACCACAAAGTCATTAAATCAAGATAGCCATTCACAAAACGGTTGATTCCAAATTTGCTAACTCCAAACTCGCGTTTGCGATGTTGCACCACCTTCTCGCCAATCTTGGTAAAACCAGCATTCTTAGCCAGATAAGGAATATAACGGTGCATCTCAGAGAACACTTCGATGTTCTTTACCACCTCCTGGCGATAAGCTTTCAGTCCACAATTCATATCGTGCAGTTTGATACCAGTCACGCGACGAGCAGTGGCATTAAACAGCTTGCTTGGGAGGTTTTTTGTCAGTTTATTATCATATCGCTTTTGTTTCCATCCACTGACAAGATCGTAGTTATCTTGCTTGATCATGCGATAGAGTTCTGGTATCTCATCGGGGGAATCTTGCAAATCAGCGTCCATAGTTATTACCACATCACCTTTTACGATTTGGAAACCACAATGTAGTGCCGCAGACTTGCCATAATTTCGGCGGAAACAGATTCCATGCACATGCTGATTTTGCGCTTGCAATTGCTTAATGACATGCCATGAATCATCAGTAGATCCATCATTTACAAACACTATTTCATAACTCAAATCATGCTCGTTCATCACGCGCACAATCCAATCGTGCAAGACAGGTAAACTTTCCGATTCATTGTACAACGGCACCAATACAGATATATCCATGATAAATAATTTTATATACAATCTTTTAATTTCGACTGCAAAGTTACAAAAAATATTCTAAATATACTAATAATCGTCCTTTTTTTTGTTCATTTCACAAAAAAATCGTATCTTTGCAGACGAAATCAATGAATGTATGCGTAAAGTTCAAGAAGAATTTGGCAAACTATGGGATCTAAATCCGCTCTGGAGCTCACTTACTCCAGAGCAGAAGGCGTATATTGATGCCCATTCCGAGATTAAAAAGTATCGTAAAAATGAAATGATTCATCGAGAAGGTGATTTGCCTACGCATATCATGATGGTTATTTCTGGTACCATTCGCTTGTCCAAAGAGGGAGTTGGGCAACGAGTACAGATTATTCGTTTGTTGAAGCCCTTTGATCTCTTTGGTTATCGTAGTGCTATTGTAGGTGATATGCACTCTTCTTGTGCTAGTGCGTTGGAGTCAACGGTCGTTTATCGTGTTCGCCGTGAGGCATTTTTGCAAGTCGTACAGCATAACAATGAATTTTGTTTTAGCGTTTTAGTTGCGATGTCAAAAAATTTGGCTATATCCGAATCGCGCACCGTCAACCTAACACAAAAGCATATCCGTGGTCGATTGGCCGAGTCACTGATTACGCTACGCCAAACCTATGGACTAGATGAAGACGGCGTCACTATTGCTATGTATATGGCACGTGAAGATTTAGCGAACATGTCCAACATGACGACTTCTAACGCCATACGTACACTTTCACAATTCGCAGGCGAGGGTCTCATTGCTATTGACGGTCGTAAAATAAAAATCTTGGACGAAGACGAACTAATGCGCATCAGCCGATTGGGATAATCTTTGTTTCACTCCCCGATATGGTTACATACATATTTTGATTATTGATATGCGCAAATCCATATCCATCATACTCTTTCTTTTTTTTGCGAGCAGAAGTTGGTCTATTAATGTCAATTATAGTGTAAGTGGGCGTGTCGGTTGGATTATGCCCGACGGCAAAGTAGATAAAGTAGTCAACCAACGAGGCGAATGGATAGGTCAAGCGTGGAGTGGCGATTTCTCTGCTACGTTTTATCCTCATTGGTCTTCCTTGCGACATTGGAATGATGCAGGTTGGGGTGTTGGTATAAGTTATTGGAACTTACCTAACACTATGCTTGGGCACGCCATTGCGCCATATACTTATATGGATATTCCCTTCGTTAAACAGAGACATTTTGTATTCGGTTTACGTCCAGGAATAGGTGCTGCTTTCTTAACCAAAACCTACCGCAATACTGTCCCCGAAGGGCATCTATTCACCGATACACAAGATGCCAACGAGTGTATTGGTAGTGTTACAAACATCTATTTCCCAGAAGTGCTATACATCAATATCCCTATTGCTAAGGGGTGGAATATAGGTATTCGTGGCGGTTGGTATCACATCAGCAATGGTAGTATTCGCCAACCTAACTCTGGTTATAATATATTTGGCGGTGAAATAAACGTAGGTTATCAAGTAGCCGATAACCTTTCTCCCCAAACGGACAATAACGACAAGGACACCGCTAAATCTTGGTCAGTAGTGGTGGCTGCTACAGCAGGTGGACGACAAGTATATTACCGTGACCAGCAGACTTTTGCTGTAGCCTCAATTCATGCCGCAGCTTATTGGCATGCGCACCCCATCTTCCGTCTAGGCGGAGGTATGGACGTCTTCTACGACGGAGCGTATATTCAGCGACCAACTTATTTTCAGAAAACCAACTTGGCAGCTGCTCAAGCAGGCGATTGCTGGCGCATGGGCGTAAGTGTCCAAAGCGAATTTGTAGTGGGCAAGTTTACCACAGGATTACATATAGGTGCATATCTATACGACCCCGTCAAGGAGTTAGAGCCCTATAGCGAAGCTATACTATCGCCTACAGGACGTATCAGCAAACCGATATTCTATCCCTACAACCTGCTCAAAGCGGGCAGCGCGGGCTATCCCGACGGTTGGCTATACACCATGGTAGTGTTGCGTTACCACCTGCCATGGCATGTTTTTCTGCAAGCAATGATGAAAAGTCATCTCACAAAAGTGGAATTTGTGAGTCTTGGAATTGGCTTTTATTATTGATAATGTACAAAACATTTGCATAATTGCTTAAAAAGCAGTACCTTTGTAGCCGTTTTTAAAATTCGTAATTATACAATTAACATATGAAATTAGAAGAAATACTTATTCCTAAGGTACAAGAGGCAGTTAAGAACTTGTACGGAGTGGAGATTACCCCTGCGCAAGTGCAGTTTCAAAAGACTCGCGCAGAGTTTGAAGGCGATATCACCTTGGTGGTATTCCCATTTGTAAAAGCCGCACGCAAAGCCCCTGCACAAGTGGCACAGGAGGTAGGCGAAGCGTTATGTGGTAGTTCAACAGTTGTTCAAGATGGTTCAGCATCGTTCAACATTGTAGAGAAATACAATGCCGTGCAAGGATTCTTGAACCTCAGCATTGCACAAAGCTACTGGATTGAGCAACTACAAGTCATCGCAGCAGCAGAGAACTATGGACAACTGAGGCGAGATGAGCACCCCACGGCACAAGTGTCGTCGGGGACCCCGCTGGCGAAAGGCGAAGAGGCGAAAGGCAAGAAACCACTCATGATGGTGGAGTACTCATCTCCTAACACCAACAAACCTCTTCACCTCGGTCACGTGCGTAACAACCTGCTTGGCTATTCTATCGCAAAGATCCAAGAGGCAAATGGTTGGAACGTGGTAAAAACCAATATCGTAAACGACCGCGGTATTCATATCTGCAAGTCAATGCTCGCATGGCAGAAGTTCGGTAACGGCGAGACACCAGAGAATAGCGGCAAGAAGGGCGACCACTTGATTGGTGACTACTATGTGCGCTTTGACAAGGAGTATAAAGCCGAGATCAAAGCTCTCATGGCAGAAGGTATGGACGAAGAGACCGCTAAGAAAGAGGCTCCACTCATCAAAGAGGCACAAGCTATGCTCGTAAAATGGGAGCAAAATGACCCAGAAGTGCGTGCCTTGTGGCAAAAGATGAACGAGTGGGTGTATGCAGGCTTCGACGAGACATACGCGCAAATGGGTGTAGGCTTTGATAAGATCTACTACGAAAGCGATACTTATCTCGTAGGCAAAGGCGAAGTAGAGCGCGGATTGGCTAAGGGCGACTTCTACCGCCGCGAGGATGGCTCTGTTTGGGCTGACTTGGCGCAAAACGGACTCGACGAGAAGCTCCTCCTGCGTGCAGACGGCACATCCGTGTATATGACCCAAGATATCGGTACTGCTAAATTGCGCTTCGAGGACTACCCCATCGACAAGATGGTGTATGTAGTTGGTAATGAGCAGGAATACCACTTCAAGGTGCTCAGTATCTTGCTCGACCGTCTGGGCTTCCCATTTGGCAAGGAGTTGGTACACTTCTCTTACGGTATGGTGGAACTTCCAAACGGTAAGATGAAGAGCCGCGAGGGAACTGTGGTAGATGCTGACGACTTGATGGCACAGATGATTGCAGACGCTAAGGAGATTTCAAAAGATAAAGTGAATACCCTTCCTGATATTACCGAAGAGGAAGCGAACGAGATCGCTCGCATGGTAGGTTTGGGTGCGTTGAAGTACTTTATTTTGAAGGTTGATCCACGCAAGAACATGCTCTTCAACCCAGAGGAAAGTATCGATTTCAACGGCAATACAGGTCCATTTATCCAATACACCTATGCGCGTATCCAGAGTGTGCTGCGCAAGGCAGGAGATGAGGTTAGAGGTGAAAGGTTAGAGGTGAAAGGCGAGGGACTATCGCCTAAAGAATTGGCGCTTATCCAACGCCTCGTGGATTATCCTGCGGCTGTGCGTCAAGCAGGCGACGAGTTCTCACCTGCTGTGATTGCAAACTACGCATATAGTTTGGCATGCGACTTCAATAGTTTCTACCACGATCATAGTATCCTCAACGAGGCAGATGCGGACAAACGCGCTTTGCGCTTGTTGCTCTCTGAGACAGTAGCTAAAGTCATCAAGAGCGCTATGGCATTGCTCGGTATTGAAGTACCAAATCGTATGTAAGATAGCACAACTACTGCAATAATAGGCAGATAGACAAACAAAAACGGTTGCCATGATAGCAACCGTTTGTTGTTTATAAGGTCTAATTATTATTTTTTCTTTAACTGAAAATCAACTTCCACTTTCAACTTGCTATTCCAGCCATCGTCTGCAATCCACTCCATCTCATTAGGAGCAACATCCACCGAATCTGACTGGTACACACCTTTAGGGTCATGCACAATCACACGGAGCATATCATCTCCGAAGGCAGTCAATTCATAATTGCTAAGATACTTACCCTGGGCATTGGTATAGACGGTATCTGTTACCGTTGGATCATAGTCCAAGTGCCCGTAATCACCCACATTTTTCACCACCACTTGCATCGAATCTAGTGGTTCACTCTTCCTGTCGGTTACATCACCCATTACCTCATACACGGCATAAGGCACACCATACAAACAGATATCATTTTCTGGTATTTCCGGGCCATATAGGGGTACTTGTTGTGGTGAACACGAAGATATTCCCACCATTCCCAATATGCTGGTCAATATAGAGTTGACCCACATTCTCCATTTAGTTTTGAGCTTTTTCATATCGTTCTTGATTTTATGCTTGTAACTTATTATGGTGACAGAGCATGAGGGAGCCATCTTCGCGGCGGAGGTGCATGCCCCCACCCTCGCAGTAGCGAAAGAGTTTGCAGTTGTTGCAGGGTTCCATCTGCTTCATCCACTTACGGTTGCGGTATGGTTCAAAGCCATTCTCCCATACCTCCCAGAAATCATCCTTATAGATATTGCCCTGGTAGTACTTGCCACGCACACTGGTACATGCCGAAATACTGCCGTCAATCAATATAGATGCCACGCTCACACCCGCCATGCAATGGAACAAGTGGTCGCGTATCTCTCCCTCATAATCAGGCATAAAGCCCTCGCAGGAATAAGAGATGTGCAAGCCCTCTTTGCGACGGTCGCAGATATAATCCAACAGATAACGCATCTGCTCGGAGGTAAGGTTGAGTTCGGGATTATCGGCTGCTCGTCCCATAGGAGCAATGGTGATGAGTCGCCAGTTGCGCACACCAATAGACCAGAGATATTCGCGCATCTCGTCTAACTGACCAATGGTACGTTGGTTGACACAAGTGACGACATCCCATGTTAGGCGGTTAGACGGTGATTCGGTTAGGCGGTTATATTGCGCAGCGAGTTTGATTGCACGGGTGGCACCGTCGAAGGCGAGAGGGTGCTGGCGAAGCCAATTGTGGTTCTCCTGCATACCATCGAAACTGATAGCCATGGAGCGCAGACCCGAAGCCATGAGTTCGCGGAAGCGTTTCTCGGTGAGTGCCAATCCGTTGGTGACCATACCCCATGGATAGCCGCGTTGGTAGAGTGCTTTGCCCACTTGAGCCAGGTCGGTACGCATGAGCGGTTCGCCACCAGAGATGATGATGAGTACCTTGTGTGGATCGACATGAGGTGTGACGGACTGGTCTAGGACACGGAGGAAATCCTCGGCAGGCATATCGGGCGTGAGCTCGCTGCTCGAGCAGTCGCTACCACAGTGGAGGCAGTGGACATTGCAGCGGAGCGTGGACTCCCAAAAGAGTTGTTGCAGGGGATGCAACTGCTGGAGGTTCTTGCGGCGAAGGCGCTCCAATTCGAATACGATTCGTTTACGGAGATTCATGGGTTATTCCTTTTTAAGTTGGAAATCGGCACGCATCGAATAGTAGGCTGACCAAGAGTCTTGGTCTTCTACTTTCATCTTGCCAGAGGAAATATGGGTTGAGTCGGAAGCATATACTCCTGTGGTATCATGGACAATCACCTCCATACAATTACCTCCTGTAGAAGTGAGGCTATGCACCGCATGATAATGACCATCGGCGTTGGTATAGACTGTATCAGGATAATCCCATTCCTGATCAAAAGTGCGGACTACCACTTGCATATTCTCTAGCATGTTGCCATTTTCGTCATAGACATATCCTTCTACATCATATTCAGCATATGGACAGCCATAGCAAGCTGTCAGAACAAAAGCGACACCCGAAAGCGAGAACAATCGAATGAATTTTTGCAAAAGGCCATTATACTTTTGGCGAAGATCTTTGAGTTTCATATCTTTAAATCTATTTAGAGTAGTTCGCTCTTATCCATTTGGTTCTCACCTTACTTCTAATAGAATCAGTAACCCAATCATGCTGTGGAGTCAGCACAGAAAATCCATCAATCACCAATGTATTCTTATTCTTATAATAATACGTGCAACGATAATTCACATAAGAACGAACAGCATCCGTTATCCATAACGAATCTAATGTAGCAGAATAGAGATAAGGTAAAGCTGTATCATACTCAGTAGAAGATACATACATCTCTCCGTTATTCTTAAAATCTACTGTCCAATGATCATCAATCATTTTCCAATGTCCAATAAGCAACTCCGGACCTTCAGGTTGTTCGCAACTCGTGAGTGCAAATGTCATGCAAAGCATAAATAATCCGAGAATCTTTTTCATATGCGTATTAATTTTAAGAGTTTGCAAAGTTACAATAATTATTTGAATTGTGCAAGTATTGGTAACTTTATTTCGCAGCACGGTTGTTGAGTTCGCTGACTTGTTCGCTACTGAGATGGTTGAGTAAGTCCAATAATCCTTGGCGGTAACCCTTAGGATCATAGTTCAACGAACTACCAATCAGTTGCTTTACCATTTCGAGGTTAGCAGTACCCTTATACTCTGAATTGCGGAGCAACATACCATACGCAGCTACACCCGCAGCAAAGCGAAGGTTCTCTGTGTCGCTTTTGATATCGCCATAGACATCCAACGTGAGTTGCTTGCTACTGAGCCCGAGTTGCTCTTTGTAGCGGCAGTCGAAAGTGGCATAAGGGATTGGTTCGTCTGTTTGAAATACGGTAGGAACGATTTCGTAAAGAGCTGTTATGGTTTGCCCTGCGCCAATCTCGCCTGCATCTTTGGTGTCGTCATCGAAATCCTCGTTAGCCATTACACGATTCTCATAACCAATAAGGCGATATTGAGCCACACGGGTAGAATCGAATGTAATTTGGCACTTCGTATCATTAGCAACTGCTTGAAGATGAGAGCGGTTGTGCACAAAGACCTTCATAAACTCATCCTCGCAGTCAATATAGTAGTAGTTGCCATTGCCACGGTTGGAAACCTTCTCCATCATGGCATCGTTCCAGTTGCCTGTACCAAAACCGCACATAGTCAGATAGATACCTTGGTCAGCATAGCGAGAAACCATATTCAAAAGACTGTCGGTGTTGGTAACACCTACATTGAAGTCGCCATCTGTACCCATGATAATGCGGTTGTTGCCACCAATGATATAGTTGGCTAATGCCTCTTCGTAAGCCATCTTGATAGCTGCGCCACCTGCGGTACTACCTCCAGCACCGAGACTGCGGATAGCTGATTTGATTTTACCCGCATGCATTACTTGGGTGGATTCTAAGAGGCGCTCCACACTACCCGAATATGTGATAAGTGACACACGGTCAGTAGGTTGCAATTCATCTACGAGAGTCAAAAGGGCTGATTTGAGGAGCGGCAGTTTATCACCTGAATCCATGGAGCCAGATACATCCACAAGGAAAACATAGTTGGCAGGAAGCATATTTTCTTCGGCAACGCTCTTTCCTTTGAGTCCGAGACGAAGAAGGTAATGCTCTGAATTCCAAGGACATGCACCAATCTCAGCATTGATACCCACAGCGTTCTTTGGTTCAGGGTAATCGAAGGTAAAGTAGTTGAGGAACTCCTCAATACGAACAGAGGAGTTGTCGGGGAAATATCCTTTTGACATGTACGAGCGCATGTATGCGTAGCTTGCTCCGTCGGCATCTACGGAGAAGGTGGAAGTAGGTTCTTCGGAAGTAGAGATAAATGGATTATCGGTAAACTCCTCGAACTGATCGCCAGAAGGCATACCCGCTATAGGTTCACCCCCTATAGCGTCGTCAAAATATCCACCACCTGGGGCATTAGGTGCAAATGAACAACTAGAGAAAGCGAATGCGATAGCGGCTGCAAAAGCCATAAAAGTAATCTTTTTCATATGTGTGAGGGTTTTAGAATTGTTTTATAAAGGTTCTGTATGCTTAACGAATAGTGCGTGTATTGTCCGTATATTGTGCGTGAATTGTGCGTGAATAGTGCGTAATTTACTGTTAATTTTCGGGAAATTTAACGGAAGGAAAGGGTACGTGTTAGGGTGACACGTTCTTTTGTCTTTATCTTATCTGCGACAGATCCTTGATCATGGAAAATGGCGTTAAAACCATTTATAACCAATACTGAACTTCCTTGGAAGGTATATGAACACCCATACGAAGAGTCAGAAGGTTCCTTCCCCTCATCTGTATAAGAGATTGAATAGATATATAAAGAATCTGCAGTTGCCGTATAATAAAAAGGTAGTCCAAAGTCGTATTTAGTTGAAGAGATATAGAGTTCGCCCACGTCATCGAAAGTAGCAGTCCAATGGTCACCAACCATATTCCAATGTCCAATAATTGACTGAGGTCCTTCTGGTTGCTCGCAAGAGGAAAGAAGGAAGGCGGTGGCAAATAGCAAAAATACAATTGACTTTTTCATAATCATATAGCTTTGAGTGGTTAATATTTATCGGGATTAGAATCTATATCCAACAGCTACGGAGAGGAGGCGAGAGGAGAATAGTACTCCTGGATTACCGAACCAAGAGGTTGTCACAGTAGCCATGCCACCGAGCTCCATCTCAGCATACCAATGTTCGTTACCGACATTGACACCAAACAAGGTAGGTGAGAAGGTGCAACCGTGTGAAACATATGGATCAGCATATATCGTATATCCAAGTCCTAAGCCAGAATATAATTCCACCAATGGATGATGGTAGTAGGTAAATCGCATTGTGGGCATTATGGTAAGTTGATGCAAGGGAAAGTCATATTTACCCACGAAATCTCCATATCCATTTCGATCCTCCCTACTGACCCAAAGGTAAAACCAGTCCACTTCAACACCAGCACTAAACCATGTGTTTACATCATAGCGATAACCTAGAAACAAATGTCCGAATTGGCTGGGACCTTTGGTAGTTACGAGACGGTAATTCGTCAGGTATTTATGCGCCTCTTCAGCCGTCATACCCAAAATATCATGCCAAATCTGGTAATATGGATCTTCGGGAAGAATTGATTGGCGAGCGCTCGGTATAGCACTAGGAGGCATGATAAAATTCAAATCTTCATAATCATTAAATAACTGTCTAGTACCCAATCCCCAACCAAGACGCAACGAATGTCTGCCGTGGATAAGATTAGCAGAAGACGCATTATTCTCTGCCATCAATGGGAAGATGGATATCCAACTAAAAAGTAATAAAAGTATGGCTGTACACTTCTTCATAAAGTATATATTAGTTAGGTTGTACAAAACGCATCGTTACACCAAGAGCTACACCTCCAGCTATAACCTTAGGTTCTCCTGTCACATAAATCGTATCCCCCACAACGCATGGTTGCAGCATAGAGTGATCAAAGCGAACTAAATTTTCTGTTCCATAGTCCAATAAATAAAGATTAGAATAAGAATATGCACGGCTTGAAATAGGAGGATACAAAGTAATTGCACAAAAATATTGCCCAGCCAAATCATCAATACCATTAATTTGAAACATCTGCAAAGTACCCACAAAAGTAGGGAGCGAACTCAAGTCCTCAGGTACCATTGGATTAGAGGGCGGCGTGATCGTATCAGCCAGAATGTATGGCATCTGGTCAGAAGGGACATCTGATACAGTAAACTCGCGCGTAGATCCATCAATTGCACCATCAACTATATTAGGACCTGAATCACAGGCTGCAACAAAAGATATGATTACTAAAAGCAACAATAGACGAGAAAAACCTTTCATAAGACACATTAATTATTTTGCATTTTTTTGTTTTGAAATCCACTGCAAAGGTACTGCTTTTTTTTGATATGACCAAAAAATAAACTGACGCAGCACAGTATGTAGGAATTCTGTATATTATTGATTTTGTGCACATTACAATTTTATAAAAAATAAAAACTGATGCAGGCATGAAAAATCACTTGCAAGAGTAAGAAAAAAGTTGTAATTTTGTAGCGAAATAGTGAAAAAGGAACAAAGAATCAAGAACCAAGACTAATTTGGTATGAAGGTAAAAATAATACTCATAATGATATTGGTGCTATGCTGCTCCTGCTCTAACAAAACCATCATAGAGAACGAGATTTTGCAGGATGCCATCTCACAAGTGTGGTTGGATGCAGAGTTGGCACAGAAAGCATTGGAGGAGATAGATGCCAGCACATTGAGCGAGTATGAGCAGAAGCGGTACCGTTTGGCAGAGGCGCATCTGATGCTCAAACGGGAATTGCGACTGCCTGCTGAGAACGATTTGGATGATATGGCGGAGTACTTTGTCAGCTGTGGAGATGAAGCGAGTGCTGCTGAAGTCTATTATATACAAGGTGCGTACCTTAATTATATAGGAGAGAATACGCAAGCGATGCAATACCTAAAAAAGGCGGAGAGCTACCCCGCAACATCTATCATTCGAGGTATGACCTACTACAAGATGGGACGGATTAGCGAGAGCGAGCAACTCTACGATATCGCCTTGGAGAATTATCAGAAAGCACTCCCCTATTTGGAAGAAGCAGGACTGCCTTTGTATCTGGCTTCGGTATATCGCGAACTGGGACGAAACACGGATAATGAGAGCAGAGATGAATACTTTGACAAAGCATTGGTAGCAGCCAGATTTATGGGAGATACCATTTTGCAGATGGACATTCGATATGCACAACTATCTATCAGTCAACCGAATGCAACAGAGATAGCACAAATATGTCAGTATATGTGTCACAAAGTCGGTAGGAAGCGCTATGCATACGATTTGGTAAAGTATTACATCCGTACTCACAAAGCTGATTCTGCAAAAATCTACCTAGATATATTGTCTGCGGACACAACTGCACAAATCTGGAGTGCACAGCAACATGCCCTATGGGAAAGTCAATATCTGCATCTCAAAGGGAAGAACAACGCAGCATACGAGGCGCTATATGATTTATACAATGCATATTACAAAGAGACAGAAGAGCAAGGCAGAGCTAGTGCGTTTGTAGCCGCGCAACACTTTGATAATGAAGTAGAAAAAGCAAAGAACCTGCAATTGAGATTGGACAAGCAGCGCTTGTATATTGTGCTGGGAGGTATCATTATTATTATCTTATGCGTGAGCATATTGCTGATTTTATATGCGTCGAAACGCCGTACAGAGCGATTGACCGAGCAGGCACGAGTGCAACAACAGATTAGCAACCTACAAAATGAGTTGCAACTGCGTCGTGATGCGCTAAGGAAAGTGCTGAATCAGCGATTAGAATTGAATAAGAACATGCAAGAGGCATTGCTTACCAAAAAGAAGGAGGAAAAGATTCCTGATTGGGCACAACAATTTATTGATTCGAATATCTTCTCTACAGATGAGCAGTGGGAAGCGTTCTTTAATGAGTTTAATGGCTGCTATGGAGACCTTATGAAGCGTTTACAAGTAGCGCATCCACGATTGACCAATACTGATACACAGGTACTTGCATTGTATGTATTGGGATTGGACAACTCGGATATTTGTCTATTGATGGGTTTGAGCCAACGCACCATCTGGAGCAGAAGAATGCGTATCAAAAATCGAGTAGGATTGGGCGAGAAAGAGTCACTAGACAAGTGGTTGGAAGCTCGATTGCAAGAAATGGAGTAACAAAAAACGCCCTCTATTGGAGGTCGTTTTTTGTTATCGATTAAACGGTTAATAACGGTTAAGCGGTTACTTTGCGTAGCTGACAGCGCGGGTTTCGCGGATGACTGTGATACGGATTTGACCAGGATAGGTCATCTCGTCTTGGATACGCTTGGCGATATCAAATGAAAGGAGCTCGGTCTCCTTGTCGCTGAGTTTGTCTGCACCTACGATAACACGGAGTTCGCGACCTGCTTGAAGCGCATAGGTCTTGGTAACACCTGGATAAGACATCGCAATATTCTCAAGGTCGTTGAGGCGCTTCACGTATGCCTCTACAATCTCGCGGCGAGCACCAGGACGGGCGCCAGAGATAGCATCGCATGCTTGAACGATAGGAGCGATGATAGACTCCATCTCGCACTCTTCGTGGTGAGCACCTACAGCATTGCAGATATCTGGTTTCTCGCCATACTTCTCGCAAAGCTTCATACCGAGCTGTGCGTGTGGCATTTCCATATCCTCATCGCTAACCTTACCGATATCATGGAGCAGACCCGCACGGCGTGCTTTCTTGACGTTAAGTCCGAGTTCGGCAGCCATAGCTGCACAAAGATTGGCTGTTTCGCGTGCGTGCATCAACAGGTTTTGACCGTAACTTGAGCGGTATTTCATCTTACCAATGAGACGTACGAGTTCAGGGTGCAAGCCGTGGATACCAAGGTCGATGGTGGTACGTTTACCCGTTTCGATGATTTCTTCCTCTACTTGCTTGGTTACCTTAGCCACCACCTCTTCGATACGCGCGGGGTGTATACGACCATCTTGCACGAGTTGGTGGAGTGAGAGGCGCGCAATCTCGCGACGAACAGGGTCGAAGGCTGAGAGTGTGATTGCCTCAGGGGTATCATCAACGACGATTTCTACGCCAGTAGCAGCCTCAAGGGCACGAATATTACGTCCTTCACGACCGATAATACGGCCCTTAACCTCGTCATTATCAATATGAAAGACCGAAACAGCATTCTCCACGGTTGCCTCTGAAGCGATGCGTTGGATGGATTGGATGATAATCTTCTTTGCCTCTTTGCTGGCTGTTAGACGAGCCTCGTCCATGGTGTCGTTGATATACGCCATAGCAGCAGTCTTAGCTTCGTCTTTGAGTGTTTCTATCAGTTGTTTCTTCGCTTCCTCAGCTGATAATCCTGAAATCTGCTCCAACTGTTGCTCGGCTGCTTTTTGCAGACGGTCAATCTCTTGCGTCTTGCGTTCGAGGGCTTTTTGTTGGTTCTCAAGGGTTTGGCGTTGGTTATTCAACTCATTTTGCGCACGTTGTACCTCACTTTGTTTTTGGTTGAGTTGCTGATCGCGTTGTTGTACGCGTTGCTCTTGTTGGTGGAGTTTCTGCTCTGCCTGACGCACATGATTCTCGTGTTCGAGTTTCAGCGCAATGAACTTCTCCTTTGCCTCCACGATCTTGTTCTTCTTGATTACTTCTGCTTCTTCTTCCGCCTTGCGGAGAATACCCTTCGCTGCAAAGCGGAAAAGCAAGTAACAAATACCCGCTCCCAATAGTAACGCTAATATTGCGATAAGGATGTTTAAAATCGTTGTATCCATACTTTAATCTTTTAATTGGTTGTTTTGTAATGTATTTATTATCATTTGATTTATCTCTTGTATTTTTTCTTCAATAGGTTTTAGTCGATGTGCATGTGCATCTGCTTGCAGGTTAACAGCCATCTCCAATGCCACATAAACCCAAATCTGCTCAGCAGATTGATTTGGCAAAAGGCGACGATAGTGACGATACCTCTCATTGATTTGCTCCGCAGCATTACGATATAACGCTTCTTTGTCCGCCTGCACATTGAGCGAGATGTGATGGGCGTCCAACTGAAGAGTGATATGTTGTTTGCGATTGTCTAGCATAATATTACCTCCTTGCGCTGCGCGCAGAAATATCAACTATCTAAACTATTGTTGTTTCAAGGCTTCGAGTGCTCGATCTACTTGTGCGATGAGATTGGTAATGCGCTGTCTGACCTTGTTGCGGTAATCAGCATCCATGCTTTCAGCCAAAAGTGCATGCGCAGTTTCGAGATGGTTGTAGTCCGACTTTAGTTGCACCAAATCAGAGTGCGTGCGCATCATCTCCTCTCGCTGCCGTTCGTTTTCCTGCTGGAGTTCAAGCACCTGCCGCTGTAAATCGCGATACTGCGCGAGCAGCACCTCCAAATTACCTTCCAATGTGCTTAAACATTTCATTGCTCAATAGTTACCCGTCTATTATTATCAGAAGCTGTAACCCACTCCTAATCCCAGAGTTCCCTTAAACTGCACGCGCTCAGCCAAAACACCTTCTGCATCAGCAATCTTCACACCATTATAGTACTTGAGTGAAGTAGAAAGCGTAACGTTGAGACACTTCAGGAATTGATAAGAGATGGCAGCATCCCAATCTACATCAAAATTGCCGAAGCGTTGATTATTATCACGGAATCCCTTGAATGTCATACCCGTATAGTCTTGACCATTACCTAAATCTGCGTAAAGTACTCCAGCAGCATCTTCATATATCGGTGTCTTATCCCAAGCATACGGAGTGTAAAGACCAATGCTTGTGATGATTTTGAGGTCTTTATACGTATAGTTGATAGCACCCTTAATGGAAAGGCCTAACTTTCCACGCAAATTACAATCATAGTTTTTAATCACTTCCCCATTATCTTTAGTATCATATTTCCAAACGCCATAGGTCTCTTTGAGCGTTTGCGCTAACCCAGGTTGAGCAGTAGCGTACTTTTCCTCCAACTTATCACTTACATACACAGATGTCAAACGACCAGCAACCGGCGATACATACACTGAGAAAATATCATTGGGTTTCCAGTCTATACCAACTGATATATCGGTATAAGAAGGCGCTAAGAACTTAGAAATAATAGGATCGTATTCCTCTGATAGACCGTATTTGCGACCAGGGGCAAACTGGCTCTTAAAATCGGCAGAAGCTGTTAAAAACCAAGCTTTATGAAATTGCCAACCTAACTTCGTAGTGAAGTTGATTTTATCGCTAGACTTTTGAAAAGCATCAAAATCTTGATCAATATACGACATTCCATACTCCAAATCCACATTCGTTTCCCACGAGAGATTATTCTCATTGTAGAGCAAACGGACCTTACCAAATGCTACACCATTCACATTGTTGTTGCCGCCAGCAGCCCAATTCACCAAACCAGTAGCACTGGCATTCAAACCCAGCACACCCGAACATTTCCACGCAGAAGGTTTTTTCTCTGCCTCCTGTGCCGACACTGTCAACGCCACGCACACAGCAAAAATAGAAAGTAAATATCTTTTCATCAATTATGATTTGTTAATTGTTTAATTGTCAACTATTTAATATTGCGCTGCATCATAAACTTGATCAGCCACTTCACTCGTTGCCAATTTC
Organism: Paludibacteraceae bacterium; assembly: GCA_017555595.1. Classification (GTDB taxonomy): domain Bacteria; phylum Bacteroidota; class Bacteroidia; order Bacteroidales; family Paludibacteraceae; genus Colicola. The sequence continues at coordinate 24,258 of JAFZGC010000053.1, forward strand.
TCTATGATACAAAAAGCAAAATCAGCACTTAATCCAGGGCCTTTGGCTGTGATAATATTTTTCGATTCAACGACCAGACCATCTATATAACTCTCTCCCAAGAACTCCTCAAATCCTGGATAGCAGGTTGCTTGTTTACCTTCTAGTACGCCCAATCGTCCTAACACTGATGGTGCCGCACAAATAGCGGCAATGAGTTTATCTTGTTGATTGTGCTGAACCAATAACTCGCAAAGCGGTTTGCAGGCGTATAGGTTGGTAGCCCCACCGGGCAAAATAAGCATATCAGCATCAGAGAAGTCCACGTCTTGGAACAACGCATCTGCTTTCACTGCAATATTATGTGCGCCTAACACCATTTCAAGACCCGTAACAGACACAGTTGTTAATGCCACATTGGCACGGCGTAAAAGATCAATCGTAGTAATGGCCTCGATCTCCTCGAAACCGTTGTCTAAGAAGATGTAGTTCATCGTATAAACATTTAATTGAGTTTGAAATTATAAGTAATCGAACCTATTTGTTCGTTATTTCCTTCTGTAAATTTCGTTTTGCGAGCTGCATCCAAAGCCAATTGCTGGGTATAGCGATCTGTAATAGTCGTTCCACCCCCAACAGAAGCCGCCACCACGTTACCTGCCTTATCAACTCGGATACTCACCACCACCTTACCTTCTTCTTTAAAGTCATTGGAAGGTTTAGGTAAAAACTTCGGCTTACGCCCGTCCAGCATACACTTAGGACCATCTTCTTGACCAAAGTCTTTGTTCGGTTTGGTGCTGCTAACGCCACTAACATTAGCTTCATCCGCATTAACTCCATCGGTACTACCCATCAGCCCCATCATAGCAACTGCCTCTTGAGCTTTCCGTATGGCTTCTTCTTGTTTGGCTCTTTTCTCCGCCAAAGCCTTCTCTCGTGCTATACGCTCAGCTTCGGCTTGAGCCTCCGCCTCCTGTTGCTTGCGCAACAACTCAGCTTGCTCGGTTTGGTCTCGCTGTTCGGACTCGTTTTGTTGGTTCAAAATCAGCGATTCATCCTCCTCTTGCACCATCAAATCGTTGTCCGAAGAGTGGGAAGATATAGCAGGTGCAGGCACTTGCTCCATCTGTACTATATCATCAAAAGGAATTACACCTGGCGTACTGCCACCATCATCTTCTGCATCGCCAAAAGTAACCAGAATACCCTCATCCTCCACAGGAGCGGGCACACGAATAGTAACATAGAATAGGAGCAACAGCAACAATAGCAACGCCACCACTGTTCCTATTCCCGCTACGATATGTGAACGCATTGTTTTCACTTCTTGGTTGCCAAAACAATTTTCATTTTATATTGGTTGGCGATATCCAACACATTCACCACTTCGCGATACGCAATATCCTGATCCGCATGCAACGCAATGTACATCGTACTATCTTGCGCCTGTATGGTACACAAATAGGATTCCAAATCTTCGGCAGCAATAGGCATAGGCGTCTGGCGACCCAAAGCCACATAGTAGTTGCCTAAATTATCTATGCTCACCTTCGCCACCACCTGCTTAGTAGCCGTTGTAGCACGAGCAGTAGGCAAATTAATCTTTATATCATTAGGCGATGACATCGTACTAGCCATTACAAAGAACAGCAGCAGCAAAAAGATGAGGTCGGTCATCGACGACATCGCGAACATCGCCTCCACTTTATTTCGTCTTTTTATTGCCATAGTTGACAGTTGATAGTTAACAGTTAACAATTGACAGTTGACAGGATAGAATTACGCTGGTTCGTTCAGCAGATCCATAAACTCCATGGTGCGGGATTCGAGTTGGCGTACAACGCGGTCAATGCGAGATACGAGAAGATTGTAAGCGAACATTGCCAGAATACCTACAATCAAACCACCCACGGTAGTCACCATGGCTTGGTACATACCCTCAGAGAGCGAAGATATCTCAATCACCCCACTGGCATTTTGTGCCATATTAAAGAAGGTTTGAATCATACCAAGTACTGTACCCAAGAAGCCAAGCATAGGAGCACCTGCTGCGATAGTAGCCATAAGCACCAGCCCTTTCTCCAATATGCTAATTTCCAGATTACCAACATTTTCGATAGCCACTTGTACGTCTTGCATCGGGCGACCAATACGGGTGATACCCTTTTCTATCATATGGGCAGCTGGTGTATCCTCTTTGCGACAAAGCTTGATGGCAGAGTCAATCTTACCCTCTTTGATGTAGTCGCGAATGCGATTCATAAAAGTCTTATCTTCCTTGGTTGCTTGCGCCAGCACGACCATGCGTTCAATAAACAAATAGATAGCAAAGGCTAACATTAATGCCAGCACAATCATAATCCATCCGCCATACTCCGCCATTGTAAGCAGGTTGATAGTATTATCTGCTACTGTTTCTTCTACCACACTTACTGTATCTTGCACAGCAGTGATCATTGTGTCCATGTCAGTTTGAATTTGAAAGAGCATATTTGTATTGTTTTATAGTTTCTTTTATTCCTAAATATAATGCATCTGCGATGAGTGCGTGACCAATACTCACTTCGTCCAGCCAAGGAAACGCTTCAGCAAAAGCCCTGAGGTTGTGGAGATTAAGGTCGTGACCCGCATTAAGCCCCAGATGAAGTTCGCGCGCCTTCTCCGCCGCAGGACGGTACATGTCTATCGCTCGTTCTGGATCCTCCGCATAGATCTCTGCGTAGGGACCTGTATAGAGCTCTACACGGTCAGCACCCGCCTTAGCAGCATATTCCACCATCTCTGGATCGGCATCCACAAAGACAGAGACGCGAATACCCGCATTCTTAAAACGTTGGATAATAGTAGTGAGTTTCGCAAGGTGCGCCTTGGTATCCCAGCCATGGTTGCTCGTAAGCTGGTCACGCGCATCGGGCACTAAAGTCACTTGTGTAGGTTTCACATCCAACACCAAATCCATAAAAGCTGGCTCTGGATTACCCTCAATATTGAACTCAGTTTTAACGATTTCCTTCAAGGCATAGACATCAGCACGCGTAATGTGGCGCTCGTCTGGACGAGGATGCACCGTAATTCCCTCTGCGCCAAAGCGTTCACAATCGCACGCAAACAGCTCTACATTAGGCAAATTACCACCACGCGCATTACGCAAGGTTGCCACCTTATTTATATTTACACTTAATCGAGTCATATTCGCTGCAAAGGTACAAAAAAATATGCATAAATGCAAGAAAAATCGCGGAAAGTTTACTTTCAACGCGATTTTTCTGCATTTAGGCTGCGTAGGGTGGCAGTAGTTTCCTTTATTAGACAGACGGTTCAAAAAACTGCTGCATCGCATCAAAACGCGCCATAGCATCCGAACCATATTTCCACATATGCTGACGAATCTTAGCCATCGGCTTATCCTCCCCCAGTCGCGTCTTAGAATAGAACTTATCCGCATAGCAAATCAAGCGTTCCTCCAAGCTGCGAGGAACATAATCTTGCAGCGGAATAGGCAACTGTTCGCAAACAATCTGCTCCATTGTAATGCCAGTACCAGTATGTCTCTCGGCTACAGACGCATGCTTAGGCAGACCTTCTTGACGAAGAATCTCTGCACCCAAATACCCATGTTCGATATACGCATGCTTACCCTTACAACAAATCTTAGGCGCATCACAGAACACCACACCTATATCATGCAGCATTGCTGCCTCCTCTACAAAAACAGGATCCACCTCACCCGACTCCACCCACTCTGGATGCATAGCAAGAATAGCCAATGCACGATCTGCCACCTGACGAGAATGGGTCAAGAGAATATGTAGCAAATCAGCATTGCCAGCACAATATTTTTCTATTATCGCTTTATAATCTACCACCTGTCAACTCTCAACTGTAAACTGTCAACTGTCACTTCCCCCAATTCAATTTATCTTTGAGCGATTGCATAAAGGTCTGTCCGTTGATTCGCACCAGTTTGATAGTGCGTTGCGAACGCTCAATATGCAGTTGGAGATCCTGACTTAGCACTTGACTACGTCCATCTACGCTCAACAAAAAATTGCCATTGCGACTTACTATTTTAACATCAATCTTACTGTCATCTAACACCACCAATGGTCGAATATTCAAACTATGCGTTGCCACTGGCGAAAGAATAATGGCATTCACGTGCGGATCCAATAACGGTCCCCCCACACTAAGATTATAAGCCGTTGATCCTGTCGAAGTTGCCACTAGCAATCCATCTGCTTTGTAGTTATGCAAAAATTCGCCATTTAGCATCACATCCACAGTTATCATACTGCTTAATCCAGACTTAAGAATAGCCACCTCATTGAGTGCATATGGCGAAGCCAATTTGCCTTCTTGCGAACAAGAGACCTCTAACATACTGCGTTTCTCAATCGTATAATTATTATTAACCAGTTGATCAAGAACCAATTCCAAATTATCGGTCTGTACTTCCGCCAAGTAGCCCAAGTGTCCACAATTGATTCCTAAGATAGGTATATCTAAATGTCCCACCAGGGATGCAGTTGTCAAGAAGGTACCGTCGCCACCAACCGACAACGCAAAGTCTATCGTATGATTGGCATGCGACACATAATCGTCCACTGAAGGATATTCACGACTGATAGCCTCATGGCGCAATTCCTGAGAAAGCACAATTTCTACGTCTCGTTGCTGCAAGTAATCTATAATGCGCTTTACTTCACGGATTGTATTTGACCGAAGGGTATTTCCAAAGATAGCAATTGTCATGATTCTGTTTGTTTAATTTTTAAAGCCTGAAGCCGATATCCAGCCTCCATCATTATTTGGCACGAATACCATTCAAGAGTGCTGCTGCATCCATGCGTTTTTTGCCTGGTAACTGCAGCTCCAATAGATCCACATAACCATCTGCGCAAGGGACAATGATATGTCCTTTTTGCTCCGCATGTTGCGCTTTAGCCACTTTATATACTTTAGCACCCTTTAGTACATCACTTAAAGGATGATTGGCGGGCATCTCGCTAATCCATGCAGCTGGATATGGGCTCAACCCACGCACATGGTTACATATCTGTTCCGCAGCGCAAGAGAAGTCTATCACGCATGTATCCTTAAATATTTTAGGTGCAGGACGAAGTTCTATCGAATTATCTTGTGGGATAGTTGGCAACTCAACCCCTTGATTATCAGCATCAATGATGGCATCCACAGTGCGAGTAACAAGATTAGCGCCCATTGTCATGAGACGATCGTGCACTGATCCCACATTATCGTCATCCGCAATAGAGATACGCTCTTGAAGGATAATGTTACCTGTATCTATCTCATGTTGGAGCATAAACGTGGTCGCGCCTGTCTCTTTGTCGCCATTCATCACAGCCCAGTTGATAGGAGCTGCTCCGCGGTACTGTGGTAGGAGCGAAGCATGCAGGTTGAAGGTTCCCAAACGAGGCATATCCCACACCACCTCGGGCAGCATACGAAATGCCACAACTATTTGCAAATCTGCGTTGTACGACTTTAATTCTGCAAGAAAGTTCTCATCTTTCAATCGCTCAGGTTGGAGGACTGGCAAACCCACAGATAGGGCATATTGCTTCACAGCAGAGTACTGCATTTGATGTCCTCGTCCTGCAGGTTTATCGGGCATTGTCACCACTGCCACCACATTATAGCCGCCCTCCACCAACGCACGCAAACTCTCGACTGCGAAATCGGGCGTACCCAGATAAATGATTCGTATTGATTTCTTGTCCATATACATTGCCTATAAACTGTCAACTATCAACTGCCAACTACCTAAACGTATGCGAGAAGCCTATACTGATAAATTCTTTGAATTGTATTTTTGTTTTACGATTAGGGTCAAGTTCCACCGTGCTATCATAACGTGGGTGTAACATCACTTTAGCCGACAAAAAACGGTTGATAATAAAGTCAACGTCTATTTCTAACTCCGTTTCGATGCGTTTATAATTGGTAAAGAAATAGAAGTTTGCTTCTACTATGATTTCTCGCAAAGGTCGCCATTTCCAATCCACACGAAGCGAACTACCCAACTCATTCACAGCATTTTCACCCTGTTCAATACCATAGTCCGTTACATTCACTCGTGCTGGATCTGTATTTAAGGCATACACCATCTTATAGGTAATCGGAGAAACTGTAATATCTAATCCCTTTATCGGTTTGTAATCCACACCGACACCCAACGTAAATCGCATTGGTGTCATAAACGTGGAAGCCAATTCGTTGGTATTCTTACGCCAACTAGGCATCAAGTTTGTTCGGAAATCTGCTACCGATGACAAATACAATTTCTTATGCAACAAATAGCCAAACTTGCTATTGATACGGAATACGTCATCGGTGGTATTGACCAATCGCAATGAGTCGCCACTGATTGAGCTAAGACCATATCGCCATTCGCCTACACTCTCCCAAGAGAGATTATCTTGGGTATAGGTCAATTTACCTTTAGCTCCAGCTAACATGGCAAAAGCATTTACCGCACCCTGATACCAATTATCGGTTGCATAGTTTTGCGTAATCTGTAGCGACAGGTTGGCTTCATATTTCCATGGCGAGTCATTGTAGCGCAACGCACGCTCTATATCCAAGCGGTCCTCTTGCACATCCTTCACAATCGCACGCTGCACTTCCAAATGTTCTAATACCGTCTGTTTCAAACGGTTAGTATCACTTACTGACACATACATATCCACGTGATGGGTCGTGATATATCGCCTTGCTTTCTCACGAATAGCTGGTATTGAATAGGGATTATACGTTGTTGTATCAGTTAGGGCAACAAACCGAGCTGGCACATACATCAAGGGCATACAAAGAGGATGAGGATACTTTTCCCAAATAGTATCATTGGCATGCAACAATTCGCTTTGCCTTGCTATCAGCTGCAACAGTATATCATCCGCATTTTGTGCTGTTTCATCCAAACTATCTGGTACTGTTGGAATAACGATGATAGTATCTTGTCGTTCCACAGAGACAACAATTGTATCTCCAGCAGACAACGACAAAGTGTCACTCTTTGCTGGGTGATGAATAATCTGCAACGTGTCATGCAGGATTGTATCCGCTGGATTAGCCTTCGATTGCCTATTGCGCAAACTATGCAACAGATTGATATCCAGCACATCATCATCCATCGTTTGAGCCCATGTAGGCAACGACAGACAAAGAAGTACAAACCATATAACACGCCTTATTTTCATGGTAAAGCGGGACGTTTATAAGCACGAATAATCAGATAGATACCCCAAATCACAAATGGCAACGACAACATCTGCCCCATATTCAGCAGATGATTAGCCTCAAACAGTTCTTGGTCGTTTTTGATAAACTCCAGCATAAAGCGAGTGAAGAAGATAATCTCCAAGAATACGCCCAACAGCAGTCCTTCGCGCTTGTACGCTTTCCCTTTCCAGTACATCAACCATGTCACTACAAATGCCACGATACAATAGAGCATCTCATAAATTTGCGTAGGGTGGCATGGCACCGTCTGTCCATCGCGCACAAAGATAAAGCCCCAAGGCAGATCAGTTGGCGTGCCATAAATCTCCGAGTTCATCAGATTTCCCAAACGAATCAGAGTGGCTGTCACGCACACACCTACTACCAATCGATCCATAATCCACAGTAGCGAAGTATGAAACTTTGGCTCCTTCGAGAATACTTTCTTATTCAGCAGCCATGCCGCTGTCAGCAAACCAAAAGCTCCACCATGGCTTGACAATCCGCCCTCCCAAATCTTCAATAGTTTGAATGGGTGTTCTATATAAGGGTTACGGTAGTTGATAGTCCAACCAAACACCTGTACAGGATCGGTCGATATGCCCATATAGTGGCAATACGCCTTCATGCCGGGCAACGTCACATCGTGCCACTCATAGAACCAGCAGTGACCTACGCGCGCACCAATAATCAGACCTATCACCATCCACATAAACAGTTTGTCGGTCCATTCAGCAGGGCAGTTCTCGTTTTTATACAGTTTAACCTGAATGAGATAACAGAGATAAATACCTATCGCCCACAACAGACCATACCAACGAATCCCCCCATCGCCGATATGAACTATAATTGGGTCAACATTCCATGTAATGAAGTCTAATATCATGCTTCAGCTTTCCCGTGACATTGTTTGTACTTCTTGCCCGACCCACAAGGACATGGGTCATTTGGACGTGGTTTCTTCTCCACGCGGAGTGGCTCGGGGCGTTGCATCTCGCGAGTGTCGCGCGCTGCCGCTGCTGCCTGACCACTAGCCGCAGCAGCGCGGCTGACAGCATCCTTCTGAGTGCGATAGCGTGAGTAGTCTTGGCGTTGTTGTGCATGCGCCTGACGCACCTCCTCTGGATCGCGTGTTGGGATCTGACCACGCAGCAAGATGGCTATTGCGCGGCGATTAAAGCGATCCAACATATCCTTGAAGATATTAAACGACTCCAACTTATAGATCAACAGCGGATCTTTCTGCTCGTAGCTTGCATTTTGTACAGATTGTTTCAGCTCATCCAACTGACGCAAGTGCTCTTTCCACTCGTCGTCGATCACAAAGAGCAACATACGCTTCTCAAACTCACGCACTACCTCGCGGCACTCGCTCTCGTATGCATTCTTCAGATTAACTGCCACATTATATGCACGTTTGCCATCAGTAATAGGTATCAGGATATTCTCATACATCGCACCGCGCTCCTCATACACTTTCTTAATCACTGGGTATGCCACTTTCTGCAAGGTATCCATACGACGCTTAAAGGTCTCCAATGCTTCCTCTGCCAATTTATCAATCAAGATATTCTCTCGACTAGCGCGGAACTCCTCCTCGCTGAATGGTACTTCCATGGCGAACACTTGCATCACATCCATCTGCAAGCCCTCGTAGTCCATCACCTCACGAGCCTCAGCCACTACAGAAGCGGCGGTATCATAAATCATATTGGTAATATCCACACCGATACGCTCACCCATCAATGCGTGGTGACGTTTTGCGTAGATCACATTGCGTTGTTGGTTCATCACATCATCGTATTCGATCAGACGCTTACGAATACCAAAGTTGTTCTCCTCCACTTTCTTTTGAGCGCGTTCGATCGAGTCAGAAATCATCTTGTGCTCAATCATCTCGCCCTCTTGGAAGCCCATGCGGTCCATCAGACCAGCCAAACGGTCAGATCCGAACATACGCATCAAGTCGTCCTCCATGCTGACAAAGAACACTGAACTACCTGGGTCACCTTGACGACCAGCACGACCACGCAACTGACGGTCAACGCGGCGGCTCTCATGGCGCTCGGTACCCAAGATAGCCAAACCGCCTGCCTCTTTCACCTCTGGCGTAAGCTTAATATCGGTACCACGACCTGCCATGTTCGTGGCGATAGTCACCATACCTTTGCGACCTGCCTCTGCCACGATATCCGCCTCGCGTTGGTGCAACTTGGCGTTCAATACATTGTGCGATATCTTACGCAAGTTGAGCATCTTACTCAGCAGTTCACTGATCTCCACCGACGTGGTACCCACCAACACTGGGCGACCCGCTTTGACCAATTCCACAATCTCATCAATCACGGCATTGTATTTCTCGCGTTTAGTGCGATAAATACGGTCATTCATATCCTCGCGAGCGATAGGACGGTTAGTTGGAATCACCACCACATCCAGCTTGTAGATATTCCAGAACTCGCCTGCCTCCGTCTCCGCAGTACCCGTCATACCAGAGAGCTTGTTATACATACGGAAGTAGTTTTGCAATGTGATGGTTGCAAAGGTCTGTGTAGCAGCTTCCACCTTCACATTCTCTTTTGCCTCCACCGCTTGATGTAATCCATCCGACCAGCGACGACCATCCATCACACGGCCTGTCTGTTCATCCACGATCTTCACTTGGTTGTCATCGATGATATAATCCACATCCTTCTCAAACAAGGTGTATGCTTTCAACAATTGGTGTACAGTATGCACGCGCTCCGACTTGATGCTATAGTTTGCCAGTACCTCATCTTTCTTTTGGCGTTTCTCCTCATCGCTCAAACCAGCCTTTTCTATCTCAGCCACCTCGCTACCCACATCTGGCAACACAAAGAACTGCGAATCTTCCATGTTTCCCGTCAGGGTATCGATACCCTTGTCGGTAAGTTCGATGGTCTTATGTTTCTCGTCAATCACAAAGTAGAGTTCATCTGTCGCCACGTGCATATGCTTCTCGTTCTCCTGCATATAGAACTCCTCTGTCTTCTGCAAGCGCACTTTCACGCCGGGCTCGCTTAGGTATTTGATCAATGCTTTGCTCTTTGGCATACCCTTGAAGCAGCGGAACAATGCCAACTCACCAGCCTCGCGCTCTTTCTCATCTGTGCTACCCATCTTCGCTTTCGCTTCAGCGAGCAACTTCGTAGTCAAGGTGTTTTGCGTGCGTACCAACAGCTCTACGCGGTGCTTGTATTCATCATACATCTGACCCTCGCCTTTGGGCACGGGACCACTAATGATCAGCGGTGTACGCGCATCGTCGATGAGCACAGAGTCCACCTCATCCACAATCGCGTAGTTGTGTCCGCGTTGCACCAAGTCCATTGGGCTGGTAGCCATATTATCGCGCAGGTAGTCAAAACCGAACTCGTTGTTCGTACCGAAGGTGATGTCACACGCATACGCGCGGCGACGCTCATCAGAGTTAGGTTTGTGCTTGTCGATACAATCCACGGTCAAACCATGGAACATATACAGCGGACCCATCCACTCCGAGTCACGTTTTGCCAAATAATCGTTCACGGTCACCACATGCACACCTTCGTGGGTCAGCGCATTGAGGAACACTGGCAATGTAGCCACCAAGGTCTTACCCTCACCCGTTGCCATCTCCGCAATCTTACCTTCGTGCAATACCACGCCACCAATCAACTGCACGTCATAGTGCACCATGTCCCACACGTGCTCATTACCACCTGCGGTCCAACGGTTGAAGTAGATAGCCTTATCACCTTCTATCTCCACGAAGTCAAAACGGCTATCGGCTGCCAAGTCGCGGTCCATTTGTGTGGCGGTCACCTCTATCTCCTCGTTTTGAGAGAAGCGGCGCGCGGTACTCTTCACGATAGCAAATGCCTCTGGCAGTATCTCGCGCAGTACATCTTCGTAGGCAGTCTTGATCTCTTTCTCGATGCGATCTACCTCGTTATATACTTTCTCGCGTTTATCAATCTCAAGGTCTTCGATATTGGCTTTGAGCTCTACGATACGGGCTTTCTTATCCGCTACGCGCTCTTGGATACGAGCCATCAGCGCAGCACTGCGCGCACGCAAATCATCGTTGCTCAGTGCATCGATTTCCTCATATACCACTTTAATTTTCTCCACATACGGCATAATCTCGCGCATATCTTTTTGCGACTTATTGCCGAATAACTTAGTAATAAATTCTACTAATCCCATTGTATTTCTTGTTTTATAGTTTACAATTTTACACAATTACACAAATTAGGGCGCAAAGTTACAAAAAAAAAACGACATATACAAATTCTCGGTCATTTTGTCGAGTTGCAGCATCAAAATTAATCGGAAATCACCACTCCCATACCATCTTTTACTTTCCCTATAGTTTGACTATCATTTGCATATTTCTTCCGCATATTCATAAAAAAAGAGGACTACCTAAGTAATCCTCTTTAATGCTATATCTACAACGCTATTATTTCACCAAAGCGCCTTGGGCATTATAGCGTTTGCCATTGAGCAGGATATAGAGGTAACCGCCCTCTATCACCTTACCCTCTACTGGCTCTACAACCAAATCCTCTACGCCAGTGCCAGGAGCAGGTTGCACATATTCAGCATGGATATTATCAATGTAGAACGCACCTGAACCAGACAACAAGTTGTTACCACCTCTGAGGCTCAAGCCCATCATTTGGTAATCCACACCTGCTGGCAATGCACTGAGGTCCACCTCGCAATAGCGCCAACCTGCATAATCAAGGTCGCAAACCTTCACGAACTGGTTGTCACCGTCCACACCAAAGTGTACGTACAAGCTGTTGAATGAGTAATCAGAGAATACATACATACCCAACTTAGATACACTATTGCTGATAATCAAAGTAGGATCAGTAGCTTTGAAGCGAGCTTCACCATCTGCGGCTGCAAACACGTAAGAGAATTGGTTGGAAGCAGAACCTGCGTATTTTTTGTTGGTATATTTCATTACATTCGCAGACTCCACGTCGGTAGAATTGTCCTTGTCGCCCTCAAAGAAGGTGGTCTCCATATCGTGTACGAGAGGCAGAGTAGGCTCTACTTCTTCACCTGTACGGAATGGAATCTCGTAGGTCTCGCTCAATAGGACATCATCCGCATCCTTGATACCAGGATAAAGCACCAAGGTATAATCGGTATTTGGTTCCAACGCTTTGGTCAACTCGAATGCCATATGGCCGTAAGGCGCAGGAGCAGCATTGTACTTGAAAGAACGGGTATTCACCGACAACTTATTGCCGTTTGCATCCAGCACTGCCACATTGCTGCGAACAGATGCATTCACGATGGTAGCATCGAAGACAGCCACAAACGAAGGAGTCAGAGGCACATTGGTTTCACCTACAGAAGGATAGGTTTGAACAATGCTCACTGCACCACGATTGCTGGTGGTGAAAGAGAAGCTGAATGGTTGTTGGAGATGGTTTTCAAAGGTAGCATCTGGGTGGCAAGCGCCTGTACCCAAGGTAACGGTATAGGTCACACCTGGCTCAAAGCGAGTAGCAGGAGTGAAACGCAAGGTATGGTTATCGTCCTCGAACTTGATGGTACCCTCTACAGCAGGAGAGATCTCGAATGCAGCAGCAGTAGCCTCTGTATCCATATCCCAGTTGAAAGAGAGGGTTACCTCGGTAGAAACCAACACCTCTTCATCGGCAGCTACCTTTGGACTATAATCAAGCACCTCTGGAGGAGTCTGACGCATCATAGACATAGCAAATAGGCCATACGAAATCTCGTTGTTCTTCACCTCAAGGGTTTGCTCTTGTGGATAATAGCCCTCTGGTTTAGCCTTTACGGTATAAGTACCAGGTTGGAGATTCCAGAAATAGTACACACCGTTGTACAGGGTATCGGTAACGTAGCTTTGGAGGAGTTGATCGCCTTGCCAGAGCTCTACCAAACCGCGAAGGATAGGACGATACTCGTCGCGTGTGCCCTTGCGTGCCTTGTAGTTAGGGAATACTTGCTTTTGATATACATCGTGGATTCGACCACCAATAGCACCATATGGCAATTCACGGTCGCAGAAGTAATCATAGAAAGTCTTTGCGAATTGGAATGACTCTTGACGCTTGTAGTCGATATTCATCAGACGATAGGTCTCTGGCAAATAGTCGTGCATCATACCCTCAGAGATAGTACCAGGCACTTTCAAGTTACGCATTACACCATAACCATTGCTCCATTTCATGATGGTACGAGCGAAAGTCTTGTCACCAGCGATATTTGGTTCGCGTGACCAGCAGCTCACTTGGTTAGAATATTGGTAACTACCCATCAATGTGGTAATAGCACGTGCCTCGTTGCATATCCACTCTGGCACTTTCTCTGGATAACCATTCAAGCCATAAGGGTCGCCAGGGGTAATACCTGAGTGCAAATGCAAAATATAGTTGGATGGGTTACCAGCATTGGAGTGGATAGAGAGCATGAAATCGGCTTCCCAGTTACTTGCCTCAGCAGAGATAGCAGACAGATTGCGATCATCCTCGGTGGTATTGCGAATACGCGACATCTTGGTTTGGAAACCGAGGTCACGCAACATGGTATCAAGACGCATACCCTTATCTAGGTTAGAGGTACTCTCCCAGAAACTTTGCTCACGAGTATATTGGCCTGACTCATTCAAAGCAGTATTGCCTACATCCTTAAAGATAGGATAGAGATACATCAAGCGGTCGTCTGAATCATAACCACCATGACCAGGGTTGATATAGATTTTCACGTTTTCTGGATCTTTAGTAGCTGCCAAACGCTCTTGGCGTTTCATATCAGTGAGCAAAGTACCATCCAACTCTTGCACCAAGCGAGGCATATCCTTGCGGATAGGTTCCTCGGTCAAGTTGATTTGCATGAGGCGGATATCACCATTATCGGTGTTATAAACAATACGACCTAACTTGGCGTCCACATTAGGATACATACCCATACCCTCTGGAGCAGACAAGCGCTTAACGACAGCACCGTCCACCGATGCAATCATGATAGAAGACTCGGTGAAGAAATAACCATCGTGGTTATCGTCCATACCTACTACATAATCGTTGCCATACCATATAGGAGCATCAAAATCATTACCCAAGTTAATGATTTCCTTACCGTTGAGGTCGCAGATAGCAGTACCTTTCTTGGTATTGAACAGAATCATCGTCTGATCAGGAGAGAGAGACGCCCAGATGTAGTTCACATCGCCATGAGGTTTAAGCACAATACGCTCGCCATTGCGATAGAGATTGAGATCCAAGTTCTCGTTGTCCACGCGAAGACTAGCTTCGTTGGGAGTAACACGGTAATCCGCTTGTCCGTGTGTAAGATAGGTAACGGTCTCCGCATCCACAAAACGGGGGAAGAAACCTTCGCCTAACTTCACATCGCTAAGCACGCGAACCTCTGCGTTCATTGCCAAGCAAAGGCAGAGGGCTGCAAAAAATGTAGTGAGTTTTTTCATAAAAATATAGAGATTTAAAAATTGAATTTTCGAATAATGTCCCTAAGGACCTTAAGGACTTTAAGGACATTAAAGACCTTAAGGATTCTTAGGGAGTTTATTTGAGGGTGCCAAGGACAGTATAAGTCTGTCCATTGCGACGGATAAAGAGTTGACCATTCTCAATAAATTTAGTTGGCTCTGTGGTAGAAACAGCGTTTTCTGCACCTGTACTTACACCTGATTTTTCACCATATATCTGATAGATACCAGGCAAGGTAACATAGTGTTCGCCAGCTTCAGTCTTGGTATCAAGGAACATCTTGACCAATTCAAAGTGCAAAGGCCAAATAGCCACGTCTGTACCAAAATACTTCTCTACAGGAACATCCAGCACAAACTCACTAGCCCCATTAGGCTCGATAGTGATATTCAAGCCCTGAAGCGCATTGTTGGCGCGTATGGTAGCATACACCTTGCTAAACTTAGCATCAGTGGTCATAGGAATACGGATCGTGTCAGGACGCGAGTAGATAGGAGCCTTGTGCTCGAATTGCACATATGGACTACGTGTGCTCTTATAAGTAAAGAGCAAGTTGACTGGAGCCGCCGCATCTTCTGGCACAGACAAGGTAGGGTTGAAACTAGACGAGCCTTTGAGCTTCCAATTATCGGTAATACGGAAGTCGTCCCAGAGCATCTCATTGCCTGTAGGAATCTCCACATGCACTAAGATGGTATCGCGGAAATCGCCTAACTCGCCAACCACCAGCGTAGAACCATTAGCCACACCTACCACAGTACCTGCCTCGTCCACAGTAGCCACTTCTGGATGAAGCGATGTCCATGTCAATGCAGCAGGAAGGAGGTCAATGGTAGCGTTGTTCACAGTGCCTTGTACCTCAATCTCGTAGGGGTGAGTAGCATCACAGAGCACAGAATCCAAGCGAATAGCAATAGGCGCAGAAGTCATTAGGCGCACTTCCAATTGGGTAGCAATATCACCAAGGTGCGCATACAACACACCACCCTTCTCGCCAGAAGCCAAGAAGCGTCCATCCTCCAACACCTCGCCCAACTCAGGAGCGCAAGAGAGGATTACGCCTTGTACATCGGTATCAATCAATATGCCATACTTATTGTAGCCCAAGAACTTAGGCAATGCCACACCATAGCGTGGAAGCGAATAGATAGGTTGATAAGGAGCTATAGTAGCAATCGTATTATCGGTTTCTGGCACACTGGCTACAGCAAACATACCATTGCCACATGCACGCTCATAACCATCAGAACCATTGTTCATCGCGCCTAATGAGCGCACATAGATGCAGGAGCTACCGCCGCCGTCCCAGTTGACTGCATTGTATGCACCATAGTGCTGGAGCATCTCGCCCAGCACCTTGGTATTACAACCAGCACTGACGCCACGACCATCAACCACCAACATATATACTGTATCACGTGTATAAGAAGTACCGAAACCTGTACGTGGGTGAAGTTCGTTCCAATAACCATCTTTTACAATTTCGCCATTGAGCAAGATTTGATTGTAATTGTCCGAACCAATAGCTTGAGCTATATTTACCAATTGACCATCGAACTTAATTTGGAAATCCAGAGTCAGTTCGTCGCCCACGTTGAGTTTGTTGAGTTCTGTGGCCATAGTGCCATGACCAGAGAGAACGGCATATTCAGCAGACAAAGGCATAGAACCCACCTGTTGCTCCACCTTCACTACTTTGGCTTTCATCACGCCTGTAGTATTCCACTCTTCTCCCTCCAGCAACTGGATTTGCACCTCTGTACCATAAGCATTGGTAGCAGTAGTAGTACCATTGAGGTGGTTATAGAGCACCAATTCGTTTTCAAGACGATTATAGTTAGCGTGCGCGATATTCAAAGTAGTATCCGCCAACACGAGCTTCATAGAAATAGAATGCTGTACGGCAGTGATACCTCTACCATCCGCGTCAATCGCACCCAAGCGACGGGCAGTACGGTTGGCTACTGGAGTATGCGCATACTCCTTGTTCACAATCGTAGTGCTGACTGGCAGACCCACATCACCTTGTGTCACAAAGAAGTCGCCATTAGAACCAGCAAAGAAGATTTTATTTTCCGTTGTACTGCGTATTGCCATATTGGATGGACGCTCTGTACCGATAATCTTACCAGTACCTAATGCCTGCTCTACATGCACATAAGGGTTGCGGGTATCTACCGCTAACAGAAAGGCATCCATGCGCCCCTTGGCATCGCTGGCGCGAAGAAAACGCAACTCATAATAAGTAGTACCAGGACCTGCAGGATACATTGACAATGTGTCAATCGTGTACTCCGTGCCATTCAACGTGATATTGGCAAACGATAATACACTAACGCAAATAGCAAAAACAGTAAGTAAAATTTTCTTCATGGTATAAATAATTTATAAATTTGCCTGCAAAATTACAACTTTTTTTTGAAATATGCAAACGATTGAGCAATTTTTCCATACAAAAAAAGAGTGCACCCCGAAGGATGCACTCCTGAATTATGGTTATTTGTAGTTAAGAATTACTTAACCTCAGCACCGAGAACGTTGAACTTAACGCCGTTCTTGATAACGTAAACTTGACCGTTCTCAACTACCTTGCGAGCACCAATCTCTACTTCTACGTTGTCAACACCAGTTCCAGGATTTGGTTCTGGAGTGTAGTTCTCATCAATGATGAACTCATAAACAGCGTAACCGTTGTTTTGAGCGTAGAGGTAGATAGTAGCCTTATTGCCTTCAACCTCAACGGTAGGAACAGCAGTACGAACGCCGTTAGAAGCGCCACCAAGACCATCAGCTGGGAAGTACCAAAGTGGCTCCATGTCTGAGAAGAGACGACCCTCGTCAGCAAACTTGTAGAGAGCAAATGCTTGTGGAGGAGTAGAAGGAGTGTGAGTAGCAATCATAACCATGAAGTACTCGTTACCTACTTGGAACTCTTGGAGACCACACAAGTCAGCCTTCAATACAGCAGTATCACCTTCGTTGTTCCATACGTTTGTACCAGAAGGGCAATTTGCGAAGTCATCAACCAACATACCACCCTCGTCAAAGAGCATAGGAGTAGCAGTGTTGCCATCTACATAGAACAATGAACCTACCTCATCTTGTGGGAAGATTTGAGGAGCTGTACCCCAACCTGTAATATTCCACATATAGGTATCTACCTCTGGGTCAAGCAACATAGAGATAAGCTCAGCAGGTTGAGCCTCACCGTCGATGATCAACCAACGGAATACGTCCAAAGCGCCACCAGCGCAAGCTGCCATAACGCAAGCGTTTCCGTGGATATCACCGTTTACACCCATAGCATCGAAACGAGCAGTTACGCCCTCGAAGTCTGGGTTGTCAGCAAGACGCTCGTTGATAACCAAAGTAGCAGCACCAGTCTCGAGATCTACCTCGTAAACCATGAAGTTTTGTGCGCTAGATGTAGGAAGACCAGTGATCAAGCAGTTACCCTCGCTATCGAACTTGATATCGTTGTAACCATAAGTAACAGCACTCTCCCAAGTGCCATCCTCTTTCTCTCTTTGGAAGAGGTTCTCACCAGTAATGGTAATAGGTTGAAGCATCTCACCAGTCTTACCGTCAACGCGAACGATAGTTCCGTTTTGGTTGATGAAGTACATGATACCGTCTTTAGCAGCCATACCACGAACCTTTTGGTCACCACCAGGAGCGTTAGCAGCAAAGTTCTCCATTACGTTAGAAATCACCCAACGGTTCTTGAGGTTGTACTTACCATCGCGTTGTGGATAATTATAAGGATCAACCTTACCTACTACAGGAATCTCGATACCAGCTACATCACCCTCGAATTGGAATGTACCATTGTATTGAGAACCAACAGCTGTGATAGAAACCTTGGTACCAACTGGGAATTGAGCTGGATCAACTACCATGTAGTGACCTTTAACCTTGTTAGAACCATCGATGTCAGCTACATAGATATTGTTGTAAGAGTCATACTCAGCTACATAAACGCCCAAAACTTGAACGCGTTTACCAAAGTTAGCGAGAGGATTAGCTACGAGGTCAGCCAAAGTAGTTACTACAGGATCGAACAACTTACCAGCCTCAGAAGACTCAATAACAGCACCGCTCAATTGAGGAGAACCGTTGTAAGAACCACGTTTACCCTTAGCGACAATCTTAGTACCTACCTCAGGAGCCAAACCAGAACCGTAGAGGAGGAAACCGCCAGTAGCATCTTGGATGAATACGTTGTTGTTGCGAGCCCAGTTAACTACACCAGAAACCTTGGTCTCAACGCCCTCTTCCATTGCCAAAACCTCAGCAATAGTAGGAATGTACTCGATCCACTTAGCATAGAGAGTACCAGTAGTCTCAGCGTTGATAACAGTTACTTTCTCACCAGAGAAGTCAGCAGCAGCATACCAACCATCGAAGGTAGAACCCTCTTTGTAAGGAGCGTTCAATACCCACTCAGCAGTAGGCTCGGTTGGGTTAGCGAAAGCGTGCTTCCAAGATGGAATGAATGCCTCTGGCTTACCTGCAGCAGAGAAGTCAGCAGATTTAGGCCAGTTAGTACGTTGACCCTCTACGAAGAATGCTGCGAAAGCATAGCGCCATCCTGCAGAAGTAGTACCAGCTACAAGTTGGGTAGCAGGAGTGGTAAGGTCAGCATTTTGAACCTCCATAATGTAAGCCTCGAGCCAATCCCAGTTAGCATTGTCAAGGATAGCTTGTGCTTGAGAACCACCAAGAGGGGTACAGATAGCTGTGTAAGGGTCGCCCATAGCTTTCAACTCATCAAGAGTAGCAACTGTGATACCAGCATCAGTCTTGAAGGTCTCCCACATATCACCCTTGTTCAACCAACCATAATCGTTGGTCACACCACCGTTGAGCTCGTAAGTAACGGCAGCAAATGATGTTGCAGCTGCAAAAAGAGCTGCGCAAAAGATTGAAAATCTTTTCATAAATTTGTTGTTTTTGTGGTTAATAAATTGCTCCCTCATCCGTTGTGGACACGTCCACGGTGGACCTCGGTTGCGTTAAGTAAAAATTGTTTTGTTATACGTATTGTTTATTTATTGTGCGGTTATTGTGCGGTAATAGTGCGGTTATTGTGCGGTGTTACCCAACACATTGTAGCGTTTACCGTTGCGGTAGATAATCACCCGACCGTTTTCAATAGTCTTGATAGGACGGTCGTTGATGTAATTATCCTCCACACCCGATGGGACATCAATGGTAAAAGTAACCACCTCTGAGTAGTCTGTCAAACCACCCTCTTTTATAGCAGCCACACGCACATACCAAGTTCCCTCTGCTATACCCTCATAGGTATATTCGTGGGTGTAGATATCAGTACGATACTTCTTGGTGCTACGAGCAGGGAATGTGGATGTTTTGCAGAACTCCACTTGATAACCCGATGACTGTTGTTTTTGCCACTTGACTGTCACACTATTCGAGTTGATAATCTCGCCCGAAGTAGGAGAGATAATCACAGGTACAGGTACTGGCAATGCCAACGTGCGGAACTTGACCACATCCGATTTTACCACTACATTCGAGAACTTGACTGTAGCACGTACATAGTAGTACTTAGATGCTATGAGTACAGAGTCAGGCACAGTGATACGTGGAGCAGAAGCAGTACCCGAATAAACCAAATCTTTATCAGAGAAGCCCTGTGCAGTAGCCACCTCAAAGGTATATTCAGCCTTATCAGTTGCCACGCTATCGCATACGAACGTTGGGGTAAGCGATTGTACCGTATCTCCCTCGGCTGGATAAATCACATGGAAGAAAGCTCCGCTGAAGGAAGAAACATCCGAATAAGTATCTTCCTTATTGATACTACGTGTGCGCACGCGCCAGTAGTAGGTCTCCTCAGAATCCAACCAATAGATAGTTCCAAGGAAGAAGGTAGTGTCCACCGTCTCATACTCGTAGTCCACTGTAGAGAAATCAGCCGACTTGGAGAGTTGGAAGAAATAGGAATCCGCCTCTGGTACGGCGTTCCACGAAGCATAGCATGGAAGTAGCACTTGTGTATCGCCGTTAGCAGGATATTGCAATGTAGCCGCCGTGGACTTGCCCCAAGCGGTATTATCTATGGTGCGGGCAGGATATTCGTTGCCATAACGATCCAGGACTGCTACGGCAAAAGTAACAGGTGTACCCGTAATAATCTCCTTGCCTTCTAACTCAAAGGTATTGATATAGGTAGTACCGAGCAGGTATTTGCTAGTACCCGCAGCACCCAACTTACCCACCTCATTCTCAGGAATAGCATAGACTGCGTAGCGAAGATTATCAGCAGGAGCATCCCATTGCAGGTAAGAACCCTTGTCCTGTATATTGCTCACATAGAGGCAATCATCGGTGCGGTACCATGTCATCTGTGGAACGAGCGCAGGCAGATAGGTAGCGTTGTCGCGGATATGTCCGATAAAGGTCTTGACCGAGCGCATCATCTTGAGTCCATACCAGCAGAAACCCGGTGCACCAAAGCGGTCGTACTGACGGTTGAGTTGGATTTGATCTACAATCTCAGAAGCATGGAAAGTAGTGGAAGTAGTGGTCACATTATCTTTGACCATATCGCTCAGACTTTGGCTAACATACATGTGACGACCGAAGTGTCCAGCCATATCCGACCACCAACGAGTGAGTTGGTCGTAGTCGGAAGACGAACCAATCTTCCAATACACCTGAGGTGCCATATAGTCGATGGTATGCTCGTTGTACCATGCGAGAGGGTCGGCATAGATGCCGTTGTACTGCCAGTCGCCACCGATAGGCGAAGGTTCTACACCATACTTGTCAGCAGACGCACCTGCCTTACCCGCAGGACCAAGACCAAAAGTAACCCAAGGTTTGATGGCCTTGATGGTATCATTGACCATGCGAATCATGAGGTTGTTTTGTGCACGACGCCAGTCCGCACGCGACATCACGCTGGAGGCTGTATCCTTATAGGCATTGTATTGCTCGTCGTCATACGCATCCTTGTAGCCCGATTGGTGGAAATAGTCGTCGAAGATAACACCATCGATATCGTATTTCTCCACGATGTCCGCCACCACCTTGCATATTTGCTCGCGCACCTCTGGCAAAGCAGGATTGAGAATGGTGATACCTCCACAATCAACGAGCCACTCTGGGTGGGTATTGTGGTAGTCCTTCTCGTGGTTCTTACCATAGGTGTCACTAGAGCTGGAGTAGCGATATGGGTTGAGCCACACGTGTACCTCTATTCCCTTGTAGTGACCATAGTCAACGAGCAGGGCAAGAGGGTCATAGTTTGGTGCTTTGCCGCGTGTACCCGTGAGGTACTTGCTCCAAGGTTCGTACTTAGAGTTGTACATCGCATCGGAGAAACCACGCACTTGGAAGAGCACAGCGTTCATATTGGCTTTCGCCAACGAGTCCACTATAGCCATGAGCTCTTGCTGCTGTGCTTGCTGTCCAGCGGCGTCGGTGCGGCTATAAGACTGAGGCCAGTCGATAGCCCACACAGTAGTGAGCCAAGAGCAACGGAACTCGCGCTTTGGGGGCAGTTGGTCATTGGTCTGCGCTTGGAGTGAGAGCACCAAGCACAAGCCAATAGCCAAGAGTGATATTTTACTCAGTAACTTCATTAGAAGGGTTTAGATGGGGTATTGTTAACTACTACGCCATACACTTCTTTGTTGAGCACAGATACTTGCTCAATCTTATCAGCTACGAAGTCGTACTTGTAGATACCAGTAGGAGCGCACAAAGCATCGTTATGATTGTTGCGATATGCAAAGTAAGCGCAGTCGTTTACCTCGTCGTATGCGATTTGGCAAATAGCTACGAACTCAGAGGTATGACCCTCTTTAGCAGCAAAAGCACCACCTGCCTTGTTAGGAACGAAGCCCAATTCACCAAACATTTTCTTGTATGGAGTGAGACCAGCTGAATTAGTGATTGCATTCATCTCATCGATTGTACAAGCATAGAAGCCCTCTACGTTTGCACCAAAGAGGGTAAAGCAAATCTTGTTGCTCTTGGTTGAGTATGCAAACGATTTTGGCAAGAAAGTAGCACCATACAATGCACAACCTGCATCAGGTGAGGTACCATTACCTGTGATAGCTGTAAGCAAGATATCAGCATTCTTCCAGCGGAAGATACCTTGACCATTGTAGTTCTTGCACCAGTACCAAGTACCATTGATTTGACCTATGCTACCACCGATACAACCATAACTCCAAGAATATGGCGAACCACCGTAGTAACCTAACGTAGTGTGTTGCACAAAGTATGGGAACTCACTAGCACTATACACAGCGTCACGAGTAGCCAAAGGAACTTTAATAACACCAGTGTTACGATCGGTGAAATAGAGGTCGTTATCCACGATGCAGCCATAGAATGGGTCTTGGAAAGCAGGACCACCTGCGTTAGAAAGCATGGTCTCAAGTTTAGAACCGTCTTTCGCTACCACAGAGATCTTACCATCACCACCACTGGCTTGAGCCTCTTCGTTTTGGAAGTACCAACCTGTACCAGCATCCAATACGTAGAGCGAAGGCTCTTTGTAGAGCAAAGTAAATGGGTGATCACCAGAAGCAATACCAAGATCAAATGGAAGAATATCCATGTTTTCAGGCTTGTTGCTAATCAACTTATAAGCCATCAAGTGGCCACCCACCTCAGCATAGTAGAGCGTTGGAACCGCCTCATTATAACCAACTGGCACATTGAGTACTGCCTCCTCCAAAGGACGTCCATCCATCTTTACCAAGAGGCGAACAGCTTGTGAACCCACATTACCGAATATCACTTCGCCAGGGAGGGTGTCAGATGATGTCACAACATCTTCACCTACCACATTTTTTGTACGGGCTGGGAAAGTCCACAAATACTCCAATTCACGATTTGCTGGGTTAGGTACCTCCAGCGAGAATGATACCTTAGAAGAAAGTACCTCGCACACACCACCCTCAATAGGATTAATGCTTACCAAAGGTTTGATATCCGAAATCATCAGTACTTGACTCTTGGTAATACCGTTGATAGTAAGTTTCACATTATAGGTACCAGCCACATCATATGGGTGCTTAACCTCATTACCCGTAGCAGTCTTACCATCACCGAAATCCCAAACCACTTCGCTACCTGCAGCAGGCTCGGTTGGAGATGTATTGATAAACGTGATTTCTGAGTCAATATAGTAATCCAAATGATAGTCACCATCGATACGATAGGTGAAAGACACAGGATCAGTTGGCAATTTTTCCACTTCTGGCACATTGTCAACACATGATGCTGCAAAACAAGGAAGCAGCGCAATCATGAATATTTTCAACAAATTACTTTTCATATTCGTATCTTATTACAAAGTTAATTACCTATTAGTTGATTATAATTTCTTTAGATACAGTCTTACTATAGGTACCTACTACATCATATACGCGCAATTCAGCATCCAATGAGTAGTTACGCTTATAGGTAACATCGTATTTACCTTCTGCATTCTTAATCAACGCATCAAATGGAACCTTTTCCCAGTAATAATTCATTGTATCCATTACCCATGGTTTTACGAAGATAGAGTCTTTGCCACCCACTGCAGCACCTTTCAATGTATCCATAGGGAAGTGGTAGTATTTAGCCAATGCAGAATCACTGGATATATTCCAGTTGTACGAAGAGTCTTTATAAGGCGAGAAATCGGTCAAGAAACCCAATTTAGGGTATTGCTCTTCATAAACGGAATAAGTCATTTTTGTCTTCACAACATCCTTGAAGTTCTGCATATAGTCTTCACCGAAATACGTAATCATCTTAGTTGAGTCAAACTCGGCAGGTTGAGCCCAAGTAAGAGGAGCCAAGGTTCCACTCACAGGGAAAGCACCACTAAACGTATAGGCATGGAGTGAATCGCTCCAATACTCCTCCAAGTGAGGATACTCTGTGATATATTGCAACACACGCTTCATGGACTTTACCGAACTAATCTCCGAGTAAGACAGCCAAGAGCAAGTCACGTTTTTGTCAATGGTCTCGCTGATGCTATACCATGCCTCAGAGTGATCAATTTTCTCCACTGAAGAATAGTATTGCGCAGTGAAGCCCATCGCTCCACCTGCTTTCACTGCGGAACTATTGATTTCCCAGTACGCCTCAGGTCCTACTGCACCCGTGATAGTGTTCTCATCGAAGAAATCGTGTTTCGCGCAGGATGCAAAAGCTACTACCAGCGTAGCCATTGCCATTATTTGAAATATCTTTTTCATATCATTACAATTATTCGAATCGTTGTTTATTACTTCCATGGTGTTGGGTCAGCGCAAACTACTTTATCGTTGTTCTTGTGTGCCCAAATCATACGTCTTTTCAGTACGTTGAAGTCCAATATCTTCTCACCTTGTGCGTTGGTAGTATAGTAACCAATACGGTCTAACTCCTTCTTATTGTACTTGGTTTCGGTCTCAGTATCAGCATTCAGACGCGCTACCCAAGCGTTAGGAGAAAGTTCCGCATTGGTGCCATAGTCCTCTGGAGTACACCAATATGCCTCATAGAGGTTATATGGACGACGAAGGCTGAAATCCATATTGAAGTTTACAGCATCATTTTTGAAATTAGCCATACTACCATTGTGTACGTTGAAAACATGGTACACATAGATGTTCTCACCTGTTGTTGGGTGTACATAGGCAATACCATTTTTCTTTGAACTATAGTTGTAGCGACGCATATCAGTCCATTGCTCTGGTTGCAAATACATAGCTACATACTTTTGTTGCATCAAGTCTGCAATAGTAAACTTGCTTGCACCAGGCAACTTAATCTCAAAGAAACGTGTGTACCAGTTCTTCTTATTAGTTCCTTCAGAACCTGACATAATATTTGCCTCATTAAGACCATAGCGCTCCATGTTGAACTTGGTAGCAGCCACAGTGGTATTATATGCACCAGCAATATCGCCAGCCCAATATTGTGCCTCAGCCTTGATAAACATCAACTCCTCTTGAGTAATAAGGGCAATATATCCCGTGTTTTGCGTATAAGGGTTGGTGAGAGCTGTAGAGGTGTACAAGTCTGGGAAATTGACTGGTTTCACCGATTTATCCATCGTCAAATTGCTCTCCATGTGCAGCATAGGACCTTTCTCAGCTGCACGTTGCTCCATAATGCAATTTGCACGAGGATCCAATGCATAACCACGATCTGCAACTTTGGAATTACCATCATAGCTACCCAAGATATAGTGCAAGAAGAAGGTAGTAGGTACAGAAGATGCAAGACGGTTGTCACGGCTCTCCCATGAGTTGATCTTAGGAGCCAAAGGTCCCCAAGGACAGTTAGACTCGGTTGCACCACCAGGGTAGTTATAGCGTGGCTCTTGCCAGTCCGCACTATTAAGCACATCATCTACCATAGCAATAATCTTTTGGCAGTTGGCTGGTGTATTATCCCAGTTAGGCAACTTACGCAACCACAAACGAGCTTGAATAGCCTTGCAATAGAGTTCCCATTTCTTCAAATCACCTTCGTAAATACGATCCATCTTTGCGGTAATAGGCAAGTTTGTTGGACAATCCACCCATGTAGGATCTTTGTATAAGCGGAGCAACTCCTCTGCCTCTTGGAACATCCAATCATATACCTCTTGTTGAGAGTCGTATGCTGGCGAAGATGTTTGATACACTTGCGAACGAGGCATATCACCAAACGCATCGGTTGTAAACAGAGTAGAAGCCAACATGATTGTACGACCAATCAAGATAGCATTGCGATTACCTTTTTCCTCTGCAATCTCATTCATCTTCTTGATGTTAGCACCGAGGTCATAGAAGTGACGACGCCACATTGGGTGACGGTTCACACCGAGGAACTCCCAACCTTCGCTATATGGGTAAGAACCTGTTTGCTTACCACTACCAGTTGTGAGGGCTTGCGACAGATATACACCATACTCAGCGTGGTCGTAGCATATTTGTGAAGCATAGAAGCATGCTACAGGCAACACTTGATCCACCGAAGTTGTGATAGGAGAATCCTTGGTAGTATTGATATTCAAGAAGTCCTCGCAACTGGTAAAGAACATTGCTCCTAAAAGAGCTGGTATAATAAATAACTTTTTCATATTCCTTAATCAATTATAGGGTTAGAAAGCTGCAGTCAAACTGATGTTGTAGCTGCGTGTGTTAGGAATTGGGGTATTATCAATACCTGCAGAACCTGTACCACCTTGACCTGTAGATGCGTTGCAGACAGGGTCAGTACCTGTATATTTGGTGAGTACAAATACGTTGTTGCAAGTGAAGTTAAGCTTCAATGATTTGAATGCCTTTTGTTGCATCAACTTAGCAAAATCATAACCCAATGTTACGTAACTCAAACGAATGTATGAGCCATCCTCAATGAAGTTGGTAGATACATTGTAGAAGTAGTTGCTGATAGTGGTATAGTCAAGCGTAATAGGTGTTCTATTTTGCTCGTAATATACATTACCAGCATCATCAACATGCTCTGTCACACCCTCAAATACCACTTGACGACCACGATATTGCTCTAGCATCTTGCTATTACCATTAGAAATCAAGTTACGACCTGTAACGTTAAGCACATCACCACCATAACGACCATCAAAGAGGAATGAGAATTGTACGCCATAGATACTCATAGTACTGCTCAAACCAGCTTGGAACTTAGCCTCACGGTTACCGATGAGTTTATTCTTATTAGGATCAATTGTTGGATAACCATTCTCATCCACAATCACTTGTCCATCTGCATTGCGCATATAGTCTTTACCTGTGAGCGCTGTGGTAGAACCACCTAAATAAGCTGATGTAAACACATCACCGTATTGAGGACCAGTGATTTCAGCCACATCCTCTGGCAATCCCACTACAGTACCACGGTTGAGACCAAAGTTCAAACCGAGCGTCCAGTTGATGTTCTTTTGTTTCAAGATATCTTGCTCCAATGTAAACTCCGTACCGTGGTTGCGAATCTTACCCTCGTTACGTGTTTGAAGAATATAACCAGATGATGGCGATACACGCACAGTCACAATCTGGTTGTCCACCATCGTATTGTAGTAAGCTACATCCAAACGGGTCTTGTTATCAAAGAACTTGATATCCATACCAATCTCCCATGAGTATGACATCTCAGGAGCCAAGTCGCGTGATGCAGAAGACATAGTAGGGTCAATACCATAACCACCATCAGGATAAGTACCGAATTGTTTGAATCGGCGGTCATAGAGGTATGCAGGAGCATCCTTACCTACTACAGCGTAGTTACCGCGCAGTTTCCAATATGAGAACCAGTTGTTCTTAGTCTCGTTAAGACCAGGAATCAACTCAGATAGGATAATACCACCAGTAACAGATGGATAGAAGAATGGGTTGTTGTTAATGGTAGAAGACCAGTCCCAACGACCTGTAACAGACAATGATGCCAAGCCCTTGTAATCACCACGGATCTCACCGAAGTAACCAAAACGACGGCGACCACTGTGACCCAAAGTACGGTCGGTCAGATATACCTCATCTTTATTGGTATTAGACAAACTATAGGTACCAGGGATAATAAAGTCCACACCATAAACAGATGTAGAGAAGCCCTCTGACATCTTAAGTTCGGCACCAGCCATCACATCAATTGAGAAATCCTTTGGCAATTCAATCTTATAGCTTGCGTTCACACCAGCAGTAAAGAGTTGGCTACGACCTGTAGAAGCAGAGATAGAACCAAAGCTAGATTTGCTCATATTCTTTACATCGTCGCTGGTCAAGATATAGTTGTATGGATACTCGTAAGTCAACCACTCGGTATAATCTACGTATGCCAACGAGTCCTTCAAATATTGATTGCGTTGTGATTTGTAGTCAGCCAAAGCCGCATCGTAATTAGCTTGGCAAGTAGGACAAGTATGCGATGTTCCGCAGTTAGGACACTTATTCTTCTCCGAATCTGGTGCAGTAGGCATTGTTGGCACAGAAGGCTTGGAGATAGAAGGACGCACATATGTATCATCCCAACGAGGAACGGTGTAACTCTCCGAAGTAGTATTCTTCACATCATAACTCACGCGACCTACGATTTGCAAGTTCTTTACTGGTTTGAGAGTAATACTACCGTTAATCACGTTACGAGTGGCTTTAGCCACGCCACCATCGTTGTAAATACCATACAATGGGCTGATAGGCGCATTATACTTCTCCACATCTGGCAAATAGCGGAAGCGTGGGTAGCCATCTTCACGTTGATAGTCAGTCATATCATCGGTCAAAGGCCATCCATATGCCGAACTCACACCACTGGTAGAACGTGATTTGGTATCACTCACGTTGATATTCATTGCAAAAGTAACCCAGTCCGCAGGAGTAAATTGCGCTTTAACCAACGCGCCAAAACGTTGTTTGTAATCCTCTGGGATAATACCCTCTGATTTAGACCAGTTAGCCGAAGCGTATGCTTGGAATTTCTCGCTACCACCGTTAACAGAGAAGTCGTATTTCTGATAAAAACCAGTTTGGAGGAAGTTACCAATATTGTCATAAATCTGCTGACCCTCACTGAGCATAGGACCCCAACCACCTGAAGTCTTATCGCGGTAGAATCCTTGTGAACCTGGCATATAGGTATCTTGCAAAACTGGAAGACGAGTTGGTTGATCCCATTGCCAACTGCCGTTAGCTTGCACTTTAATCTTACCAGCCTCACCCTGTTTAGTAGTAATCATAATAACACCGTTAGCAGCATCTTGACCATAGAGCGCAGCAGCCGCAGCACCTTTGAGGACAGTGATATTCTCAATGTCATTTGGGTTGATATCCGCAGCAGCAGAAGCACCTCCATTTACTGGCACACCGTCCAAAATAAAGAGAGGCTCATTACTCTGTGAATTGTTGACAGAAGATATACCACGAATGATAATCTGGCTACCAGAGTTAGGAGATCCACCAGCATTGGTAACAGATACACCCGCAATCTTACCTTGAAGTGAGTTAACAAAGTTAGAGTTCTGCGATTCATTAAGTGACTCACCACCAATGTTTTGCACAGCAAAGTTCAAACGTTTTTTCTCTTGAACCACACCCATAGCTGTTACCACAACTTCTTCCATCGCAATTGCATCAGGACTTAGACGTACATCCATCTGAGAACCTGTCACTTTCAACTCTTGAGTCTTCAAACCTACATAACTGACAACCAACACAGCACCGTCTTGCACTGTCAATTCATACATACCATCAAAATCGGTAATTGTACCATTTGATGTACCTTTCTCGAGAACAGAAGCACCAATAACTGGCAGACCATCCTCTGTAGAAATCACCACACCACTCACTGTAACACTTGCCATCATAGCAACTGACAACAACGAGCATGTTAGCACAAAGAGTAGTTTCTTCATAAAGATTAGATTGTTTATAATGTTTTTATTGTTTTGCCATTTTGTAAATTATTCGAACGCCATTTTTCTTTTACCTAATCGGCGGCAAAGTTACGAAAAATAATTGACATTTCCAAATATCTACGAAAAAATAACATTTTTTATCCTTTATCACTCCTCTGCAGAAGCAGCACGATATGCATCCATTGCTTTTTTCACGCTACCGTGCAAGAGCAACAAGTCTTTTGCCTTATCATACTCCAAACCAAGTTCCTCAACGAGCATACGAGTACCACGGTCAACAAGCTTTTTATTGCTAAGTTGCATATTTACCATCTTGTTGCCCTTCACGCGACCCATCTTAATCATGGTAATCGTAGTAATCATATTGCACACGAGTTTTTGGGCAGTACCTGATTTCAAACGAGTGGAACCAGTCACAAACTCAGGACCAACCAATGGTTCAATAGCAATCTCTGCCACTTGACCTACTGGCGACCCTGGATTGCATGATACCGATGCGGTCAAACATCCGAACTCGCGTGCGCGCTCGAGCGCGCCTATTACATAAGGAGTGGTTCCTGAAGCTGCGATACCCACAACAGTATCCAAGGTCGTAATATTATGCTCTAGCAACTCCTTCCAAGACTTCTCTGGATCATCCTCCGCGTTCTCAACAGGATTACGCAACGCATGATCTCCACCAGCAATCAAACCAATCACGAATGACGGTGGCATACCAAAGGTAGGAGGAATCTCGCTGGCATCCAAAACGCCAAGGCGTCCACTCGTTCCTGCGCCCATATAGAAGATACGACCGCCTTTTTGCATGCGCTCAACAATACCCTCTACCAATTTCTCTATCTGAGGAATACACTCTTTAACAGCCAAAGCCACCTTCTGATCTTCCTCATTCATCTCCACGAGCAATTGACCAACAGACTTTTGGTCAAGATTGTCGTGCAATGAACTTTGCTCTGTAATCTTTTTAAATTCAGTCATAATCATTCTTACACTATAAACTGTCAACTGTTAACTGTTAACTATCAACTACATAGTTGGTTCTACATCCTTCTTGTGATACTCTTTCAAGCCCTCCATAGGACCTTGAAGAATCTTGCCAACCTGGAATCCGTTATCAGCCAACACTTTCTTCAACACATCTTGATAATAATAAGCAATAGAGCCAATAAAACCTACTGGAAGAGCAGGATATTGTGGCAAAATACGCTTTGCAAAATAATCGAAGTGATCGTAAACGAGTTGTGCAATCAATGGGTTGTCCATGTTTTCTGAGCAGAACTTGCTCAATGAGGCTAAGTAACGATTAGGGAAAGGATTACGATATACATTATCAATTACATCTGCTGCAGTAATACCATATTGAGTTTGGAACTTCTCTTTAAGCTCCTCGCTTAGTTGATTCTTAAATAGATCTGCCACAAGACGCTTACCAAGCACAGCGCCACTACCCTCATCACCGAGGATAAAGCCCAACG
>JAFZGC010000054.1 GCA_017555595.1 Paludibacteraceae bacterium
ACGTGTATGCGGGTGTGGACGAGAATACAGGTGATGCTTTGTATGAGGCATACTACGATGAGAGATATGGCGGATTGGGTGATGCGTATATCGATGAGAACGGTGTACAATCCTACAACTATATATCTTCACTCTACCAATACCAACAAGAGCATCCTGATAGTGAAGGTCACTTAAAGTCAACCACAACAAGTGATGGTTCATATGCTACACTCCAATATGTTAATAAGTCTTATTTGCCTGACTTGGACGGTGGTTTGGGTATCGCTTTGGAAGTATATGGTGTAACGCTTGATATTGCAACCAGCTATCGTATCGGTGGTTACGGATATGACTACACCTATCTCTCTTTGATGGCAAACGACCAAGTCGGTAAGCATAACTGGCATGTGGATATGCGCAATGCTTGGACTGAAAACAACAAGCAAACCAATATCCCACGACTCAGCAATGGATCTGGTGAATATGACCAATATGCGAATACGACTAGTACACGTTTCTTGACAAGCAACTCATATTTCTCTCTCAACTCAATCCAAGTGGGTTATAACTTCCCTAAGAAACTGATTGAGAAGATTAAACTCAGTCGCTTGAACCTCTATGTGTCGGCTAATAATCTTGCTATCGCTACTGCGCGCAAGGGATATAACCCAATGACTTCGTTTACGGGTAGTTCAGATACACACGCATATAGCCCACTTTCTACTGTTATGGGTGGTATTAAATTATCGTTCTAACAAAATAATGGCGGTAAAAAAGAGTTAAACTTATTAAAATTAATTGATATGAAAAAGACATTATATATTATCGGATTAGCAGTTGCTACCTTGTTCGCATCCTGCTCCGACAACTGGCTTACTCAACAGCCAGGAGGTAGCTCTATCACCGAGGAGCAATACCAAAACATGGATGGTGTTCTCAAGGGTTCTGTGATGGGTATATACGCCATGATGTATCAGTATGGTGATCACGAGGTTTTTGGACAACGTTCAATAGATATGTACGGTGATCTTACCTGTGGTGATATGGCTTTGAAAACACAGAATTATGGTTGGTTCTATCTTGATGAGTTAGGACAAAGTTATACACGCCGTGCCTATCTTTGGTCATACTATTATGACATTATCCGACTTACTAATAAAGCCATCAATGCTGTACAAAAACAAGTTGGAAAAGAAGGCCTTTTGGAGGTGGACACCATCCTTGATAATGCAGAGTCATTCTTCTACTATGGTGAGGTGCTCGCTATGCGTGGATGGGCATATGCCAACTTGCAAAAATGGTTCTGCTACACACCTGAGCAAATAGAAGCACAAGGTTATTCACTCACTGACTATATGAGTGTGCCTGTTTATACAGAGGAAGTAACCGAAGCAGATACTATTATTGGCGCGCCGCTGTCAAGTGCAGAAGATGTTTATACTAGAGCAGAAGAGGACCTCAAAACGGCTATCTACTATTTCGATATTCTTGAAAAAGAAGGTATGACACGTACCATCAAACAAGAGATGAATAGCGACGTTGCACGACTCAATCTTGCATACTTGTATCTTAATAAAGGGGATTACGATAATGCAATCAAATATGCTGAAGAGTTTATCAACAATACTTCACACACATTGTTGCCTTATAGCGAACTCCTTACAACTGGTTTTGCTGATATTACAAGCAACAACTGGGTATGGGGACAAGATGTAAATGTAGAGACAACCACAGCACTCGGTTCATTCTTCGGACAAGTGGACATCTTCACCTACTCATATGCATGGGCAGGTGATGTGAAAGGTATTGATGAAATTCTGTTCAAGTCAATCAAAGAAAAGAAATGGGATGCTCGACAATATTGGTTCAATAATATCTACGAGGCTAAGAAAGATTATCAGTTTGCTCCTGATGGTAAATTCTATAGTCCTGCTGTTAAGCAAAAGAATAATTATCTGAAAGTGCCATCTGCTACAGATATCGACCGTGACTGGCTCTGCGACAACGTGTATATGCGTACAGAGTTGGCATACTTGATTGCTGCTGAAGCATATTGCAGAAAAACAGATAATATCAATGCACAAAAGTATTTGCTCGCGGTTACAGACCAAAGAACTATGCCAGAGAAGACGGTTGAGTACGATGCGTGGAAAAATTCGCTCAGCGATAATGCCGTATTGCTCGAAGAAATTCGTTATAACTGGCGTGTTGAGTTCTGGGGAGAAGGATTTGGTTTGCAAACCTTCCGTCGTTTTGGATTGAAGGTTGATCTGGGAGAAAACCATGCACGTTCAAATAAATCTCCAGACCCTAACGCTACGAATACAATGCGTCAATTCACATTCGAAATACCTTCTGGAGAGCAATACTACAACCCTTATCTCAGAAGTACAACAGAAATGGCGGTTGACCAAGATTAAGAAAAAATAGATATAGAATAATCTCTATAAATGTATTAGTTAACATTATTTATTAATTCAAAAACAACAAGAAAATGAAAAAGATTGGTTTTGTTGCAGTTGCATTAGCCACACTGTTTATGGCTAGCTGCGTGGATCCTGAGCAAGGAAAAAATGAAAACCTCGTTAATTCAGTTACCTTAGACAAGACAGAACTTACACTTGCTATTGGTGCAGAAGAAATGTTGAAAGCTACAGTTGACCCTGTTGGTACTGCTGTTACTTGGTCATCAAGTGATAATGCAGTTGCAATGGTTACTGGTGGTGGTATGGTTTCAGCTGTTGCTGAGGGTAGTGCTGTGATTACTGCTACTGCTGGTGATAAAACAGCAGAGTGCGTGGTTACTGTTACTGCTGATGCTTTCTATGATGAATTTAATGTGGCAGGCTATGGATTATTTGGTAAATTTGTTCCAATTACTCCTGCCGTAGATTCTTTGATGGATCTTGATGGTGATGGTCAGTTGTATCAATGTTCTTTGTATGCAATCCAAATGATTTATGCATGGGATGGAAATGCGAACTATGTAAGCGGTACAGGATTCGTGGGTGATGGACTCGTGTTGTCATGCCCTAATGTGCCTGTTTGGGTTATTACAGGTGTACAAGATCCTGCTGATGAGATGTATATTGGATATTATTTGGGCGGAGGCGGATTTGCTGTACGCAATACCAATGGAGAGGTTGTTCCTTATACTTGCGATGCTGGTCAAATTGATGTGGCTACATACGGTGATTGGGTACAAACAATGTACTCTTCTAACTTGCCAGAGGATTTTGATATCAATGCAGCATACGCTGAAATGACAACCAATACATGGGGTGCTATGATTGCTCAAAACGCAGATGATATGTTGGATTCTGACTATGGATTGTATTCTGGTCATATTAATGAACTTATCTTCTGGGACGCTGATGAGGATCCAGAAACAGGTGAAGTAATCCCTGCTATGTTCGCAGCTGATGTTACTTGGGCAAACGTTACTGCTCAAGACCGTCTCTATGGTTACAAGGTGGATATGGATCACTATGAGAGCACTTATGTTGATGGCGAAGGCGGAGAAATTCTTCTTGTTCAACCATATGACTACTCTACTATCCATCGAGTATTTGACGTAAATGGCTTGTTCACAACTACTGATTTTGATGAGGCTAGCAAATATACTATTGGTGATATGGCAAAATACCACCAAGAGTTGCCAGAGTTCAAAGGCAATAAGGATAACAAAACATTCCACAAAGCAAATAAGTAATTTTGCAATTCAGTGGAAAACTATCAAGAGAGTGAACGCAATGTTCACTCTCTTTCTTTTCGCTCAATATCAATATTTTTAAGAGTAAAAGGCAAAGGATTTGCATATTTGATTTTTTTTTTGTAATTTTGCAGCCTAAAATAGATAATTATGCAAAAAATGAAAAAGATACTCCTATTGTTTGCAGCACATGTTGTTGCTCTTTCCGTTTTTGCTGTAATGGCGGATCCTACACCTTTTATGATGCAATTAGAAGATGGTTCTTGGATTCAAGTACGCCAATACGGAGATGAGTATCACTCCTATATTACTGATATGGAGGGTAATCTCATTCGTGGACAATTTCCTACTGAGAGTCAAGTGGAAGAAATTAACCAACGCCGCCAGATACGACAAAAGCAAATGCTTGGAGGATTTCCTCTCAATGGAAGTCCCCGCGGTTTGGTGATATTAGTTGAGTTTAAGGATGTCAAATTTCAATACACAAAACAGGCATTCCAAAACTTATCAAACCAATCGGGTTATAGCGACAATGGTGCTACAGGTTCTTGTCGCGACTATTTCATCGCTTGCTCCGATAGCGTTTTCCAACCTTATTTTGATGTCTATGGACCATATACACTTAGCAAAGATATGGCATACTATGGTGAGGAAGTAGGAGAAACGCATGATAAAAATGTACATGATGCGTTTGCGGAAGCAGTACAACTTGCAGATGACGATATTGACTATTCGCAATACGATACCAATGGTGATGGTAAAGTGGATAATATATTCTTCTACTATGCTGGACATAACCAAGCGGAAGGAGCAAGTGCAAATACCATTTGGCCACATTCGCATAACCTGCAATATAGAAATATTGTATTGGATTCTAAACGAATTACAACATATGCATGCACATCCGAGTTGAAAGGTAGTGGTGGTAAAGTCATGTGTGGTGTAGGTACTTTTTGTCATGAGTTTAGCCATGTATTAGGATTGCCAGACTGGTATGATACGAGTTATGGCAAATATACTGTAGGTTTTTGGACAATCATGGCGTCAGGAAACTATAATAATTATGGGCGAACACCTCCTACTTATAACAGCTATGAGCGATTCTATCTTGGCTGGCTCAAACCCGAACAACTCGAAACGCCTGGTAATTATACGATGCAACCACTCTTGGAGAGTAATTCCGCTTATCTCATTGCTGCTAGCAAACATAACTTGATGGGTAAATCCCCTTCCCCTAACGAGTTTTTTATGATAGAATACCGTACTAGAACAGGTTGGGATGCATACCTACCAGGAAAAGGAATGTTAGTATGGCATATTGATTATAGTGCTGGTGCGTGGGCTGATAATACGCCCAATAATAGTGATCCTATGCGCATGCACTTGGAAGAAGCGGGCGGAAGAAAATCAGATTCGTCACCATCGGACGCATATCCTGGTTCAACAGGTATAACATCCTTTGTCCCAAAACTGCACAACAATACCTTGCTTAGTGATCAAACGGTTTATGATATAACCGATAAAGGCAATATATTAGAGTTTATATATATCAAACCTGGTGATGGTATTTTATCTGCTTCTCCCAGTGAATTACATATCGAAACCCAGTTGAATGATAATAATAAAGCCGAAAACTGGCAGGCGTATGCTATTCATATTGTTGGCGAACAACTATCTGCAGGAGAAGTTGCTACTGCCGAAGTTTCTCGCAAAGGAAATTTCTATGTGACCACTAATGCTAATGCAATAAATAAGCGTACCAGTCCTTATTGGACGCGTTCTATCACCTTGAAGGATACGGTGGGAGAAGACGGTAAGTTGGATGCTACGTTTTATGTGAGTTATAATCCTCAAAAACGCAAGTGTGAAATAGAAACAGAGCTAATCACTGTGAAAACAAAGACGGGTATGCTGTCTATTACGCTTAGCGGAATCTCTACGCGTCCAACCTATGTGACTACTCCTGTGCTGAATGAGGAAAAGAATATCACGCCTTATTCGTTTGAGGTTAGTTGGAAAGCTGTCGATGACGCGGAAGCATATTTCTTGACACTTTATCAAACAGAAGAGGGAACAACCGATTTTGTGCAAGATTTCGAAAGTTTTGATAAGATAGGGACTATTGAAGAAATGGGATGGAAAAGCAATACCACAACCACCACCACTGCGGCTAAGAAGGATGGAGTGCGATCTCTATTGTACAAGAACACAGGGGATATGATTACATCACCATTTTATCCTGTTGCGGTTACTCAGGTGTCCTTCTGGGCGAATGCCTATACCGCTGATGTTGATACCATGGGCATGTTGCTCTTGGAGGCAAGTCAAGATGGTAAGGATTGGATGACACAAGATACTTTCTATATCACAAGTGCTACAAAACGAAAAACATTGACAAAAGACTACGATGCTGAAAAGGAATATATACAATTCCGCTTGTCATATATTGATCTTGGTGGAAAAGGAACTGCTGTAGATGCGTTTACTGCTACCTGTAATGAGAAAATCACTTATATCCATCAGGGACGCGAGTTGGAGTTAAAGAATACAAAATTAAGTCATGTGTTCACTGAACTAACGCCTAATACCAAGTATTCTTATCAAGTGCAGGCAACAGATGGCTACAAAGGCTGTGAGGAGCACATCACGGCTCCAAGCAAGGCGAAAAATATTGTGACGTTGCACGGCGAATCAATAGAATCTCCAAACCTAACCATAGGAGTTGATACCACGCAAATGACTTATGATCAAAATGTACATGTAATCTATCTATCTCATACTTTTGACGATGCAACTATCTTTGTTTATGACATGCAAGGTCATTTGGTGTGGTCACAGCCAATCAGTGAGGGACAAACGAAAGTAGAACTTCCACCATATGTGTTCGTACAAGGAAATATGTATATTGCCAAATATACATCATTCAAGAAGATGAAACGCAAAGATAAATGGGTAAAATTCTTGTATTGATAAATCGCAAATAGTTGTGTAAATAATGTAAAATAACATTAAGAGGCTTCCAACTGGAAGCCTCTTGTCTTTACTATAGGATTACCATGGGATTTTGCTACCCTTGCGCTACCTTTCCGCTACCTTTGCGCAAGGGTTAATCATATAATAAGGTATATATCTGTTCTGAAGCGAAGACCTCGTTAGCTACCTCTTGCAGTTGCTCTGGGGTGATTTCTTTCACTTTAGCAAAGGTCTCTTGCCATGCGGGGGCATGGTGGTAGTAGAGCATTTGCTTTGCCATGGCAAGGGCGTTGTTCTCCTGATTCTCTGCGGAGATGGCCATTTGTCCTTCTAGTTGGCGTAGGGCGCGTTGCAGTTGCGCACTTGTCAGAGTCGTGTCGCGCAACTGCTTGAGCTCCTTGTGGCAGAGTTCCAGACACTGGTCCTTGTGCTGTGGCTCACATGCCAAATAGATATTCCAATAACCCGTGTCGCTCAGCGGTACTGCTTGCGAGTCGATATTATACACCAATCCATATTTCTCACGCAAACTCAGATACAATCGACTCGACATACTACCACCACCCAAGATGTTGTTCAGCAAGTACATGGTCAGTTGCTTAGGATGTCCGATTGGGTAGGCGTGCGACCCCAACATAATATGCGTTTGGTGGGTATGACGGCGGTAGGTACGAGTCGCCCCAGAGGGGCTGGCGGTGATCGGGTATCGGCTATCGGGTATCGGGTATTGGGTATCGGGTATCGGTGATGAGGTGAGGAGTTCTCGCTCCGCGGCTGCAATAACCTGCTTAGTGCTCACATTACCCTGCACGAAAAGCACCATGCGTTCGGGGCGGTAGTGCCGTTGCATCCAGCTCAGAGCAATATCGGGGGACTTGGAGATGCAGCGGAGGGTTTTCTTCGTACCGAGAATAGGCATGGCGAGTGAACTACCCTCGAAAACCATATTCTCAAAGTCATCGTAGATGAGTTCGCTGGGCGAATCATTATAGCTCTCTATCTCATCGAGTATGACGGTCACTTCCTTGTCCGTTTCTTTCTTGTTGAAAGTGGGGCGGAGTACCATTTCTGCAAGTAGATGCAGTGTCGTGCGGAAGTGATTGCACAAGGTGGCTGCATAGAAAGTAGTCTCCTCCTTGGTCGTATAAGCATTGATTTCGCCGCCAATGCCCTCAATATGATTGATAATCTGACGGGCGGTGTAATGCTCCGTTCCCTTGAATACACAGTGCTCAATATAGTGTGCCATGCCATTCTCGGTGGGCTCTTCATGGCGCGTGCCTGCACCCACCATGATGCCTACATATACAACGGGCGAACTGGTCTTTCGGTGTACAATTTGCACACCATTGGGTAATTTATGATAAAAAGTTTCGTACATATGGTAATAAAAGTAAACTTTTTGCTATTTTTCTTGCGTATGTGCATTTTTTGTTGTACCTTTGCACTCGATTTCTGCGGCATTGGCGGAATTGGTAGACGCGCTAGACTTAGGATCTAGTTTCGAGAGGAGTGAAGGTTCGAGTCCTTTATGCCGCACACAACGGGTCGAAAGACCCGATTTTTGTATCAATTATTGAATGAATAACAAATATTAATTATTAACTATTAATTGTCAACTATGAACCCAATCAAATCATTTTTGTTTATACTTGCGCGGGCTTGCACAATGACAAGCTGTTTTGATAATACTGGATACCAAAGTTCACCTTACATGGAATTTGGTTATGCGTATGTCAATCCGCAGTTTGTAGGTGATACTACATTTATTGGAGGAGAGGATACCTTGTTTAGCCATTACAATGAGGCGTTAGAACAATGGTGCTTAGATACTTTACATCTTGGGGATACCATGATGTTTCCTGCTTATTTCACTTCGTTTACAAATAATCTTGTCAGCGTAGTCGCATCTTTTGATACTACACGCGTAAACCTGTGGTTTGATTTGAAATCTAACGATCAGTTGGTAATCAATTCTATTGCAGCTGGATCACAAGTAGAAAAGGGAATCTTAATCTTTTCTCCAATGTACAACGAAGCTACTTTCCCAATCTATGTGGTTCCGCAAGAGGCTGGGACGTATCCCATTAAAATTACGGTAACGAGTGATTCGCAATTCCCTAACAACGCCAGTTTGTTTACGCTACCTGTCAAGTAATCACAGACGATGTGATCTCTAACCTTGCTTCTTGGCTTCTTGCCAAAGCATCTCCATCTCATTTAGGGTCATCTCTTTTAGAGATAGACCCTTTTCTTTGGCCTTTTGCTCAATGTAGTTGAATCGCTTGATAAACTTGGCGTTGGTTTTCTCCAAAGCATTATCAGGGCGAACATTGTACAAGCGCGCTGCATTGACCAAAGCAAAGAATAAGTCACCCATCTCTTCAGTGGCTTTCTCCTCGTCCATATTTTCTACTTCCGCCTCAAACTCAGCTATCTCCTCTTTCACTTTCGCCCATACATCTTCGCGTTTTTCCCAGTCAAATCCCACATTGGCAACCTTGTCTTGAATACGATATGCTTTCACCAAGGCAGGCAATGCCTCTGGAATACCTGCCAGTACGGTTTTGTTGCCCCCCTTCTCTTTCAGTTTCACTTGTTCCCACATCTCGCAAACCTCTTTGGCGTTATTCGCAGCGAACTCGCCATATACATGAGGATGACGGAAAATGAGTTTATCGGCAATCTTGTTACATACATCAGCTATATCAAATGCACCCAACTCGCTACCAATCTTGGCGTAGAATACCACATGCAGCAGCACATCGCCCAACTCCTTGCTGATTTCATCCATATCGTTTTGCAGCAGGGCGGTTGCCAACTCGTAGGTCTCTTCTATGGTGTTTTGACGCAGACTCTCAAAGGTCTGTTTTCTGTCCCAAGGACATTTCTCGCGTAGTTCATCCATCACCGTCAATAGACGGTCAAAAGCTTTCAATTGTTCCTCTCTATTATTCATAATTCAAAATTCATAATTCTTAATTCAAAATTCTCCATTTGGGCATATGTGAATTGTTGCCAGCAGTCACCCAAGATCATTATCCTACTATTTCTACTCAGCATCAAATCCAATTCGATATGGCGATGACCAAAGATATAATAATCGTGGTGATTACCCTTCTGCTCTTGCTCTTTAGCGTACAATACCAACTCCTCTTTTTCTTCGCCTTTGTACGGACAGGGATGCGCCAACTCCTTTAAACGGCTATTCTTAGCCCATTCGTAACCAAACTCGTTAGCCCATGCAGGAGGTAATAGTCGGAAAAGGAATTGCAATATAGGGTTATGGAACACCTTGCGTAGGAAAATGAAACTGCGAATCTTCTTTTGCACCTGCTTGGGCAGTTGTCCAATATAGTTGCTTGGCACCAAGCCGTCTCCGTGGGCGAGGAAGAAACGTTTTCCATGGATTTCTATGCTCTCTGGCTTACGATGTACCACTGCGCCTGTTTCTTTTTCCAACCAACCGAAAGTCCAAATATCGTGATTACCAATGAAGAAGTGTATCTCGATACCTTTACTGGTAATATCGCGAAGCGTTTGCAAGAATGGTCGGTATTGCTCTTTGCTCTTGTCACGCCAGTAGTATTCGCACCAAAAGTCAAACATATCTCCGAGCAAGTAAATCGCACTCGCATCCTTCGCCATGCCTTGCAGCATGTCAATCACGGTCTGCTGGTGGGCTACTGGATTATCAATTGCCCTTGAACCAAGATGTGCATCGCTCAGAAAATATACCATGCCTCTCACCTCTCGCCTTTAGCCTTTAACCTACAAAAAACCGAGTTCCAACTTGGCTTCCTCGGACATCATGTCTTTGTTCCATTCGGGATCAAAGACAATGTTTACATTCACTGTTTCAATGCCGTCAATTGACCCCACTTTCTGTTTTACATCCTCTACGAGAAAATCCGCAGCGGGACAGTTGGGGGCGGTAAGCGTCATATCTATATTGCATACCCCATCGCCAGGTAGGTCAATACGATAAATAAGCCCTAAATCGTATATATTGACAGGTATTTCTGGGTCATAGACCGTTTTGATCATACGAAGCACCTGTTCTTCAAGTTCTAAAAATTCATTCATATAGCTTTTGTCAAAAATCTTACAAAGGTACTGCTTTTTTAGGGATTGCGCAAGCAAAAAGCGAAAATTTTCTTCAGTCGCATAGCGAAAATAGGTCTGCTCTTGGATTAACGAGCATTACTGGTACTAGGCTTTTGCGAATAACATACTGCTCGGGTGGACCAAACACCCAATCATCCAAACCATACTCGCGGCTGGCAGTGAGTAATATCATCGCCTGATCGCCTAATTGCCTCATCACCTGATCTCCTACAATCTCTTTGTGGATGTGGAAACTATCGCTTTTGGCTACTCGCTCTTCGTAGCTAATTGT
Source organism: Paludibacteraceae bacterium (assembly GCA_017555595.1). Taxonomy (GTDB): domain Bacteria; phylum Bacteroidota; class Bacteroidia; order Bacteroidales; family Paludibacteraceae; genus Colicola. The sequence continues at coordinate 11,067 of JAFZGC010000054.1, forward strand.
TTCGCCCGTGCGTTCTGCTATACTCTGAATATGTATGATGATTCGTTGGGTGTTGCGCTTTGCTTTACTACCGTAGTCATTTGCGCGTAGTAATATAATGTGCGCACCCGTTTTGCGTGCCAGATAGGTGCAGATTTCCGCTTTATACACCTCTTCCTCCAGCATGGTTACGGGAACGAGGATGGCTGAACTAGGAGTCAGGAACCAAGAATCAAGACTATTTGGATTAGTTTCGTCAGTCGTAGGTGATATGTCTTGGTTATTATCTCGCTTGCGCTCGAACGATTTCTCCTTTGTTCCTTGTTCTTTAATCACCAGATACGGTCTTCGTTCTTCGCGGCAGGCGTCAAGCACGCGCTGTACGCCGCGGCGTGTTCCGTCGCAACGCTCCACGCGAATATCATCCGTATGTAACAAATCAAAACTCATCAATATCTAATAGCGTAGCGGTCTAACAACAAAGTGGTCTAACTTCTATCAGCGCAGCGGTCTTATCCGCGATTCGTTAAATCGCGGTTAATCCCTTCGATATAGGCAATTAGCTCGGATTCACCGATACTTTTCTCCGCAGAAGTCACGAAGATTGGAGGCAATTCTACCCATGTTTCCAATAGTTTCTGCTTGTAGTTCTCCACATTGGCTGCTAACTTCTGCTTGCCCAACTTATCGGCTTTAGTAAAGACAATAGAGAACGGTATTTCGTTCTCGCCCAACCACTCCATAAACTCCAAATCAATCTGTTGTGGCTCATGGCGGCAGTCCACCAAAACAAACAAACTCACCAACGCTTCGCGCAAAAGGCAATAACGCTCAATCATCATCTTTAGTTTCGCGCGCTGTGTTTTGCCCGCTTGTGCAAAACCGTAACCGGGCAAATCGACCAAATGCCAATGTTGATCTGTTCCTGCATTGATGAGGAAGTGATTGATCAGCAGTGTTTTACCTGGCTTTTGACTGGTTTTGGCTAATTTTGGATTATGCGTTAGCATATTAATCAAACTAGACTTGCCCACATTGCTTCGACCAATGAAAGCATATTCAGGAATAGTCGTTTGTGGACATTGCATCACGTCCGGACTAGAGATTACGAAAGAAGCAGATTGTATCATAATTAGAGATGTTAGACATTAGACCGCCTGACGGCTGTTAGAAGTTAGATTGTTTTTGTAATTTTACCCATACACAGAAGCCAACGAGTAGGGCAATCGTAGCGACACCTGCTATCAAGTACGCCACCCAACTCAGTCCGATTTGCGCAAAATGGAATCCCTCTGGCGCAATGAAGATATAACTTACGCTAACCATGGTCATAAATAGCGCTGGAATCAGCGAGATTAAGTATGCGTATGGGTATTTCTTTATCGTGCGCGAGTTCTTATAGAGGAACACCGTTCCTGCCCACAAGGTAAACACAGCCAATGTCTGATTTGTCCATGCGAAATAACGCCAAACCACGTTGAAATCGACGAAAACCATACCAAACACGCACAAGAACAGCGGCACAGCAATCATCAGTCGATTGCGGATAGGACGCTGGTTGAGGTGCATAAAGTCCGCTACAATCAGTCGAGCGGAGCGTAATGCCGTGTCACCCGAAGTGATAGGAGCGGCTATCACACCAATAATCGCCAATATACCGCCCACGGTGCCTAACCACGAGCGAGAAACCTTATCTACTACCAATGCCGCAATATTCTCGCCTGGGTGTGCGGCGGCAAAGGCTTGAAGGCCGTCTATTCCGTACAATCCTTTTTCTGGATCAGCAAACATCGTACCTGCTGCGGCCGCCCAGATCAATGCCAAAATGCCTTCTGCCACCATGGCGCCGTAGAAGATCCAACGCCCTTGGCGTTCGTTGGTCACACAACGCGCCATCAACGGCGATTGTGTACCATGAAAACCCGAAATAGCACCGCATGCAATACTCACGAACATCATCGGGAAGAGTGGCAAACCATTCGTCTGACGATTGTGCAAACCATCGGTCAATTCGGGCATTTCTCCTCCAAACTGGCTCAGCATCACCACCATGATACCAATACCCATAAACAGCAACACACCGCCAAAAATAGGGTAGAAACGACCGATGAGTTTATCTACAGGTAACACCGTAGCCAATGTATAATAACCAAAGATAATCAATACCCACACAATAGGAATCAAATGCCCTTGGAAGGTCATCGTGCCCAAGCCTGCCAATCCTTGCAACAAAGTAGCAGGTCCCGAAAGGAAAGTCGTAGTCAGCAGTACGAGCAACACGATAGAAAGCAGTCGCATAAAGATCTGCACGCCCTTGCCCAATTCCGTGCCCACTACTTCAGGTAGCGATGCACCACCTTTGCGCATCGAGATCATGCCGCTGAGGTAGTCGTGTACACCACCTGCGAAGATCGTACCCAGCACAATCCACAGGAATGCCGAAGGACCATAGAAAATACCCATGATAGCACCGAAGATTGGACCCAATCCTGCGATATTCAGGAATTGTACAAGGAAGATTCTCCACGGTTTCATCGGAACAAAGTCCACACCATCCGTCATAGTGACGGCAGGTGTTTGCGCCTTTTCATCAATACCAAACACACGCTCTACGAATGTTCCGTAGAGCAGGAAACCAACTACCAAAGCTATAAGCGAAATGATGAATGTAATCATAACCTAAAATAATTCTTATTTCAACATTCGTCTCGAACAATTAATTCAAAATTCTTAATTCCCAGTTGTATCCCTCTTTCTTGCCCCTGGTATGCCACCTATCTGCATAGGAACTTCATAGGAACCTCATAGGAACTTCATAGGAACTTCGCCGTATCTTTACTGTAACATCACCTGAGGTGACCCCATTTTGTTGGACAGGGTTAGTAAATATTGTTAATTGTATGCATGTTCATAGACATGTTATTCATATATATTTGTCTATATTGGACAGGACTCATATTAAGACGCAGTTTAATACGATCATTATTATAGT
>JAFZGC010000055.1 GCA_017555595.1 Paludibacteraceae bacterium
GACGGCAGAAGATATGCGCATCGTCTTGGGTAAAGCTACGCACACGGGTCAAACCGTGCAACTCACCTGATTGCTCATAGCGGTAAACGGTACCGAACTCAGCAATACGCAAAGGCAGATCCTTGTATGAGTGAGGTTGGTTCTTGAAGATGGTACAGTGGTGAGGGCAGTTCATTGGTTTGAGCAAATATACCTCGCCTTCCTCTGGAGTGGTGATAGGTTGGAAAGAGTCCTTGCCATAGTGATCCCAGTGACCAGAAGTGATGTATAAGTTCTTGTTACCGATATGTGGAGTGATAACTTGTTGATAGCCGTAGCGCTTTTGGATCTTCTTGAGGAAGTCCTCGAGGCGCAAACGAAGTGCAGTACCCTTTGGCAACCAGATAGGAAGACCTTTACCCACCATGTCTGAGAACATAAAGAGCTCCAACTCCTTACCGATCTTACGGTGGTCGCGTTTCTTAGCCTCCTCCAGCAGAGTCAAGTACTCGTCCAACATCGCTTTCTTAGGGAAAGTAATACCGTAGATACGGGTCATCATTGGGCGGCTGTCGTCACCACGCCAGTATGCAGCAGCGCAACTGAGGACCTTGATCGCTTTGATAGCCTCGGTAGAAACGAGGTGAGGACCTTTACAGAGGTCTGTAAACGCACCTTGTGTATAGGTAGAGATGTGTCCGTCCTCGAGCTCGCTGATGAGCTCGCACTTATATGTTTGTCCCTTTGCGCCAAACTCAGCCAATGCGTCAGCTTTAGCGATAGACTTCTTCACGAGTGGCTCTTTCTTAGCGCGAAGCTCTGCCATCTTTTGCTCGATAGCAGCAAAGTCGCTATCCTTAATCGTTTGTCCCTCAGCAGGATATACATCGTAGTAGAATCCGTTCTCGATAGCAGGACCGATACCGAATTGGATACCAGGATAGAGCTCCTGGAGTGCCTCAGCCATGAGGTGTGAAGAGGTGTGCCAGAAGGCGTGCTTCGCCTCTTTGTCCTCCCACTTGTGGAGCTTAATCTCGCAATCCTCGGTAATAGGTGCATTGAGTTCTACGATTTGCCACTCCTCTTGGTTAGGAGTTTTCACAGAGGCTACAAGGATATCTTGTGCCAAACGGCTGCTGATGCTTGCAGCTACTTCGTAAGCGGTGATTCCGCTCTCGTACTCGCGGACGCCACCGTCCGGAAAAGTAATTTTAATCATGATAATATAATAAATAAACCTACAAATGTTTACGGCTCAGGGCGCACAAATGCCCATTTGCCAATTGATTATTTCTTTATTCCATCTCTCTCAAGCAGCGCATCAATAGATGGCTCACCACCGCGGAAAGCACGATAGAGATCCATTGGTTTGGCACTACCACCCTTCTCAAGGATGTTCTTACGATAGAGATCAGCCAACTTCTTCTCAAAGATACTGCCGTTCTTAGCCTTTGCTGCCTTAAACACAGAGAATGCATCTGCATCGAGGAGTTCAGACCACTTATAGCTGTAATAACCAGCTGCATAGCCGCCAGAGAAGATGTGGGTGAAGGCAAACTCCATTTGTGTGCCTGCTACAAGTGGCAATACTTGTACTGGTGCCATCGCTTTGTCACCAAACTTAATCACAGCCTCTGATGCGGTCAAGGCTTCAGGTACTACGAATGGCTTGGTCAAAGTGTGCCATGCCATATCGAGATAGCCAAATGAAAGTTGTCGCACGCAAGCATAAGCCACATGATAGTTAGCCGCTGCTTGGATCTTGTCCACGAGATCTTGTGGGATGACTTCGCCGGTCTCATAGTGCTTAGCAAAAGTGTCGAGGAACTCTTTCTCGCCGAGGAAGTTCTCGTTGAATTGAGAAGGCAATTCCACAAAGTCGCGTGGCACATTGGTACCGTTTTGCGCTGCATATTGGCATTGAGTCAACATACCGTGCAATGCGTGACCGAACTCATGCAAGAATGTCTCCACCTCGTCGTAAGAGAACAACGCTGGTTTAGTATCTGTAGCACGGGTGAAATTCATCACATTCACTACATGTGGACGGACATTCTTCTTGCCCTGCATGTATTGCTCTTGGAAGTTGTTCATCCAAGCGCCACCGCGTTTACCCTCGCGTGGGTGGAAGTCCAAGTAGAATACTGCCAAATACTTACCTTTCGCGTCAAATACTTCGTAAGCAGTCACTTCTGGGTGATATACTTGGATATTCTTATTCTCTTTGAAGGTGATGCCATACATGCGTTTCGCGAAACCGAACACGCCCTCAATCACAGTTTCTTTCTTGAAATATGGACGGAGCAGGTCGTCAGAGATAGCATATTTCTCCTCTTTCAATTGCTTGCTGTAGAAACTCCAGTCCCATGGTTGGATAGTAGCATAGAAGCCTTTGTTCTTTGCAAACTCTTGCAATTCAGCCACTTCTTGCTGAGCCACAGGCATATAGCTATCGCGCAATTGATCGAGGAAGTTCATCACATTCTCCTTGCTCTCGGCGCAGGTCTTGGTGAGCGACTTATCAGCGTGGCAAGCTTTCTCAAAGAGTTGTGCCAATGCGAGGCGGGTATTCACGATGTCGATAATGACTTGTGTGTTATCAAACTCGCCACCGATGCAACGGCTGTTGTATGCAGTGTAGAGTTCGCGACGAATATCGCGGTTTTGGCAATCCTCCATCACAGGGATATAGGTGGTAGGTTTGAGGTCGAGGAGCCAGCCTTCCATGCCCTTCTTCTCGGCATTGGCCTTGAGCATGGCTTTGGTATCGTCCTTCAAACCAGCAAGGTCAGCCTCGTTAGTCACGAGCATAGTCCAAGCATTCGTAGCTTTCAATACGTTTTGTCCGTACACCAATGTCAGTTGTGAGAGTTTTGCGCTCAACTCTTTGTACACCTGCTTTTGCTCATCGTTGAGGTTTGCGCCGTTGTTGGCAAAAGACTCGTAGATATCCTCCAGCAATTTCTTTTGCGCAGGGTTGAGTTTCAAGGTTTCTTTTTGGTCATAAACGGCTTTAATACGCTTAAAGAGACCCTCGTTCAGGCGGATAGTAGCTGAGTACTCCGACATTTTTGGAGAAAGCTCCATGGCAATAGCTTGGAGTTCGTCATTGGTCTCTGCTGAAGTGAGGTTATAGAAGCAACCTGCCACAACGCTCAAGAGTTCGCCAGACTTCTCGTATGCTTCGATGGTATTCTTGAAGGTAGGAGCAGCAGGGTTGTTCACGATAGCGTCAATCTCTGCCAAACCTTGCTTGATACCTTCCTCAAAAGCAGGCATATAGTGCTCTGGTTTGATGTCATTAAACGGATATGTTCCGTGTGGGGTCTTCCACTCCTTGTATTGGAAGAATGGGTTGGCGCTTGCCAACATTGTTACTGCCAATGCAGCCATAGTCAAAATTGATTTTTTCATATTGTTTATTTTAATTCAATTTTTGGTGTCCAGACTCCAGACTCTAGATTCTAAAATTGTACTTCCCCGAAATACTCAGGCAGGTGAAAGGCAGGCGCTTCTGCCTCTATCGGATTCCATGATGCGTAGTGCTTCATCGCTGTCTTGTCGCCACATTTGTAGAAGTTCGCGCGGCGCGCGTGCTCGTGCGCGAGGTCAAGCTCTATCAATGCCAATGGAATACCCACCAACAGCGACCAATGCGCAGCGCATAGTTGTACAGGGAAACGCTTGATGGATTGCAATTGATCTGGATTCAGCCGTACAACATCCACTTTGCGCTCTTTGCGGTTGGATGCGTTGCATACACCTGCTGGGTTGAACTCAAAGTTCCAATAGCGTGTATTATCCGCATTGCCGATAAACATCTCCACGCACGCATCTTCGTTCACCAATTCTAGGTCATTGGTCTTAGTTGCCAATGGCACTTCGCCTTTCACCTCAAAGCGCACATACAACATCTCATCCGTATGCGCCAAGGTGAACTTCGTTTCTGGTGCAACAGGATATTGCTCTTTCCAGTTGAGCGTATCAATCACGCCCACAGCGGGCATTGCTGCCATCTGTTGGTCTATCTTCGCCAACGATAGTCCTTGCAAATCAGGTTGATATATAGATTTTGTACTTTTCATCATTTCCCTCCTCGGAGCAAGTTGATAGAACCCGAAAGTTGATATACGCCAATCAGAGCATCGTCTTGCTTTTTGAGTTTCTTGGTATAAATGGGTTTAAGTGTATATTTAGCATTCTCATCGGCATCGGTACCCAATGCACGAATCACGTAGAAGTACGCACCTTCGGCCGCAGGCTTACCACCGATGGTACCATCCCAGCCTTTTGCAGGATCTGACCATTCATACACCAAATGTCCCCAACGGTTATATACCCAACAATGGAACTCCTTGATTGAGCGATATGCCACGCGGAACTCATCATTCGCGCCATCGCCATTAGGCGTAAATACATTAGGAACCAACAGCATTGATTCGCTGACGGAGATAGTAAACTCAACAGAATCTAATTGGCACTCATTGTTACTAATAGTTACTACGGCACGGTAGTTTCCCTTGTCCATAAATGTATATCTATGATCAGCATCATTACGCGTGAGCATTAAGTTGCTCCCCTTATAAAGTTTCCATTGATAGAAATCCGCATTCAGCCCATTAGACTTGAATAGAATCTCTAAAGGAGCCGACATATTCAGTACATCCTCGGGTGAATATGGGCGATTAACTTCGTTAGTCATTTCGCCCTTATTTCCACGAGTTGTAGTTATGGTCACTGGATGTGCTTTCAATGCAATAGGTTGACAAACAGGAGAATATAGCGTATCTATCGCAATTCCCAACTGATTAGCTAACATATCACAGATAACATAATTCGTGGTTACAGGCGATGCAGCCACGGTCATATCTTGTTCAAACTCTAACTCTTGCACTGCTATCGAGTCGATCCACATCGCATTATCGTTGCTCCACATCGCGTCCATATATTCCACACGACAGGTACGAGCTAAAGCGTTTATCCTACCATTTAAACGGGTATATTTTATTTGAGGCACCTCGCCGATAAGACGAAGTACTGTATTTTCACAAGTCTGCTCTGCATCAACCTGTGAAATTGTTGGACGTAATTGCTCGTAATCAAATACCCAGAACACATCACGGATATTACCTTTCTTAATCATATATCCGCCTCCATGCTCTAATCCTATATAAGCATCTAAATAGTCAGAGCTCTGTTGAATAGGATTGATGGTGTCAGGCAAACGATACCATGCCACTTTACCTATTGTCGATTCCAATGCTGGCTCTTTCTCAAATAGGAATATAGTATCTCCATCGTTATACAGCAGTTTCACTTTCATGTCGCCCATCTTCTGGACATTGAGGGCATGTGAAATTGCAAAACTTGAGAGTAATATGAGTAGTGCTATTGACTTTCTCATTTATTCACTTGGAATTTCGTCACACCATTCTCAATAAACTCCACGATTTGCTTCGCAGCAGCAATACCTGCATTGATATTCGCCTCTGCTGTCTGGGCTCCCATCTTCTTAGGAGTAGCAAAATAGCGTCCTTCAAAGAGTTCTTGCATTTTTTGATCAGCCGCAGGCATGATATCTGTCATATACTTGAAATCCTTGCGTATTTGCATAAACTGAATCAACTCATCCTCATTGATAACCTCTTTGCGAGCAGTATTAACGAGTACAGCACCCTGAGGCATACGGCTCAGCAATGCATTGTTGATACTACCTTTAGTTTCAGGTGTAGCAGGGATATGCAAACTCACAATATGACATGTAGCATAAAGTTCCTCTGCCGAGTGCACAGGTGTCACACCATCAACAAGCATAGCCTCGTCTGGGCAATATGCATCGTAAGCATAAATCTCCATGCCAAAACCTTTGGCGATGCGTGCTACATTGCGACCCACATTGCCATAAGCATGTATGCCTAATTTCTTGCCCTTCAATTCTGTACCACTGGTACCATTATAGAGATTACGCACAGCCATTACCATCAACCCGAGTGCTAATTCAGCAACTGCATTGGAGTTCTGACCTGGGGTATTCATAGCTACCACGTTATGAGCTGTAGCTGCAGCAAGATCAATATTATCATATCCTGCGCCTGCACGAACAACAATCTTCAACTGCTTTGCAGCATCCAACACTTCCGCATCCACATTGTCCGAACGAACAATGAGTGCATCTGCATCTGCTACCGCCTCAAGCAATTGCTCTTTTACGGTGTATTTCTCAAGCAAAACAAGCTGATAACCAGCGTTCTCTACTACTTCACGAATCCCTTCTACTGCCACTTTGGCAAAAGGTTTCTCTGTTGCAACAAGTACTTTCATCTTTTTCAATAATGTTGTATAATATACAAATGTTTCTTTTTCTTTCCGCTCTGGTATGTGATATACATGCTCCATTTGGGCGCAAAGTTAGTGTTTTTTTCTGACATACGCAAGAAAATAAACAATTTTTTGTTTATCTCACTTTTTTTTCATACCTTTGCGGCAGAATTCGAAACGCAAGTTGCTGATATTGTCGTTAAACCAAAATAATCATAGTTGTCTTCCATGCTCATTCGCCCAACCACATACGCTGACATTGACGCCCTTCTTGCAATCTTTGCCTACGCACGACAGCAGATGGCTGCCGACGGCAATCCTACGCAGTGGGGCGACGGTTACCCAGCGCGTGAGCAATTAAAAGAAGATATCCAGCGTGGTGTAAGCTATGTAATTGAGCACGAGGGATATATCTGCGGCACTTTTGTCTTCATCCTCGGCAACGATCCTACCTATTATCTGATAGAGGGTGGTGCATGGTTAGACGATATTTTGTCTTACGGAACCATCCACCGCATTGCCTCTAACAGCAGTTGTAAAGGCATCTTCCACACCGTCCTCGAATGGTGTACAACCCAATGCGCAAATATCCGCATTGACACCCACGCCGACAATCACCGCATGATTTATTTAATTGAGAAAGAGGGATTCACACGTTGTGGCATCATCTACACTCGTGACCAATCGCCCCGCATAGCGTATCAACGCCTCTCCGCGAAAAACACTGATTTAATGTAGAATTTATTGTCCTCCCCAAGCGGCTGGCCAAGGGTTATCAATAATACCAGCCATCTGTTGCATCTGCGTATGCGCCATATCACGCATGCGATCTACCTCTATTTTGCGAGGTTGTGTAGTGTCTGGATAAATTGGTTCACCAATCGTTACCGTTAACAATGGGAGTTCTTTGGGTCCAAACAAGCGGAAAACACCCTTTCGTTCGCGGAACGTAATCACACAAGGAAGAATTGGCTTATCGTACTTATAACTCATCGTGAATGCACCTTTTTGGAATGGGCGAAGCGGTTTATAAAAATCCCAACGACAAGCCTCTGGAAAGATGTGGAACCACCAACCACGACGATGAAACTCATCAAACGCCTCATTAAACTTTTTCATGGCACTCATCCCAGCATCCGGATCGGGAATAGGTACGCCCCCTACGATATTGAGGAAAACACTATCTTTCGTTCGAAAATTAGGTGCAAACATGGGAATACGCGTAGTACGCTTAGCACGCACCGCCAATAGCACACATGGACAATCCAAACGATAAACATGATTGGCAATAGTAATAGCACCATTCTTCAATCCCTGTTTATGTTTCTTGAGTATCTCACGTCCACGAATACGCAAGCCCATTTTGACATGCAGCATGAGATTTAAACACGTTTTCAAGATAAAAGAATATGCAAAACGTGTTTTCCATTTGTATGCAGCAGTATCATCTAAATAAGGATAATGCTCATCAATGGTCAATTCGCGATCAAATACAGGAAATAACGTACGAGCAAATGGATTATCTTGCGGATAATCCATTACTGGTTGAGGAATATACTCCCCCTCTACTACGCGTAGTTGTTCGTATTGTTTATTCATTCTTTTGTTTATTTACACGCGCTTTTTTGCGAGCAGTATGTATTTTCCCCCAATCATCCATAGCCTTCCCCACAGCCTCTTTGGCATCTAACGCCAACTGCTTGAACTTAGCATGTCGTTTCTCATCTTGCAACAACAGATTAACTTTAAACTGGCCATCTCTACCAGATCCATCTGCTATAGATGCTTGTTTAAAGTGATCAAACGCATTGCTGCGCAAGCGGTGCGTAATAGGTTGTTTCAATCGCAACGAATCGCGTTTAGCTTCATACTCAATATTCATCTTTTTCATTTCCTCATCCACAACAGCAGCAAAACGCTCCGCATCAGTCTGCGAAGTGGATTGATCAGCAAACTCGAAATAGAAGTGATAAGTACTATGCTCCACATCAGCAAATGCAATAGAGAATTTAGTTGGCATACCTAATGCCTTCTCTGCTGTTTGCACCGATGTCATAAATTGGTTCTCTTGCAGTTTCTCCCCCGTGATACTCACAATACCATTCACCTTTTGCACCATATGAATGGTAGGTGTATTAAAATATTTTGGTCCCACCTCTACAAGATCACTAACATCATAGCGATACAATCCCGCATAGGTAGTTACAATAGGCGAATAGCGTTTACCTTCTTCCAACTCATAGAGTTGCCAATAGCGAGGGTTAGGGTTATCTAAATCCTCTTCGGCAATAAACTCGTAGTAATGAAAATGTGGGAACAATGTAGTATCAATACCCTCATCCATCACAAATCCAAAGCGGCACTCCGATGAGAAGTACCCAATCTCTTGGTGGCAAATATCATCTGGGAACGAGCCTTGGAACTTATCCAAATATACTTTGGTATTACCGCACTTCCATGTGGAGAGAGTTTGCAAGTTAGGCCAATAGTGGCGTGGCAGTGGCGTATAGTACTCCTCTTTCAAACGACGCAATTCAGCAGCACGCTTAGGATTAGGTTTGAGTTCTGCCTCTAACTCCTCGCGAATATAATCAGGGATATTTAGATCTTTATTAATTGTACCATTCTCAATATCTTCTACATACTTGTCATAATATTCGATGGCATTGTGCTGCATCTCTACAATGGTAGATGGATTAGCAGTTACTAGCATCGTCACATCCTGCTCGATACTGAGTCGCATGATAGCATAGTAGCGCGCATTGTAGTCTGGGATATCATATACCACAGACGAGAATGCATAGTGCTTCTTAATAAAGTTTGGCACATCTTTTCGTGTCAATCCAGATACAGATCCAAAAACGGTACCATCTAGCGCACGACCTTCAACAGCTTTACCCACGATAATCACCACCTTGCCAGCAAACACCATCTTGCGATGACGAATAAAATTATATATCCACAGACGTGTCATCTTGCCATAGATACGCTTTAGATAGTGACGTGTGATAGGAATCCACTTGGGTTCTGCAGTAGTACCAGACGTGGTAGCATACATCACAGGATGCCCTGGAAAAAGGATATCTGCTGCCCCTTCTTTAGCTCGGTTGACATAAGGACGTAGTTTCTCGTAATCCTGCTTATGCACATATTGTTGATAACGAGCATACAATTCGGTATCCGTCTTACAATCTAATATCTCTGCAAAATGATGCTCACGTCCATAGACAGTATCCTTGGAGAGTCGAAGCATTGTTCTCAACGTATTCTCTTGCGCTTTACGGGGATCTTTTGAAGCAGTATTTAATTTACGCAATTCAATTCTGCCCACTAATCCCATTACCATATTAATAAGTAGTGGATATTTTAACATAAAACTCTATTTATTTATTATTTCACGCTGCAAAATTAAGAAATTTATTTGGAATATGCAAATAGAAATACAATTATCGTAAAAAAATGTTGTCAAACATGTTTTTTAGACGCTAATATTTGACTATACAAAAAACTTTTCCCTTTTTATACATCCTTTATATTGTGATAAAGAAAGCCGACCAAACGGTCAGCTTTCTTTCTATTGCTTTTCGCACGCCTTTTCTTCGGATTGCTCTTGCAGGTATTTCTCTTCACCATTTTTAGTAAAAAATTTTGTTTCAAGCATACCCAAGCTCTGATTTTCAATCACGCGCACCCCGTACTTCATCATCCATTGCCATTTCAAACCGAAACAGCCTTTGCAGACATAAGCATATACATATGGGTGCAAATGCAAGCGTAATCCTCTGCCATATTGTGCTACCATCGTTTGTATCTGCTCCGCAATTCGATCCGTAAAGACTACCGATGCTTGTATTTTTCCTTTTCCCATACAAGTCGGACATGTCTCAGTCACATTCATTTCAACCGCTGGGCGCACGCGCTGACGAGTGATCTGCATCAGTCCAAATTTGCTAAGGGGCAGCACATTATGTTTTGCTCTGTCTCGACTCATCAGTTTCTGCACGTGTTCATACAGCGTCTGCTGATTCGCCTTATCATCCATATCAATGAAATCAACCACTATGATTCCACCTATATCTCTCAATCGGAGTTGATGCACAATCTCATCTGCTGCCAGCATATTGAAGTGAAAGGCATTTTGCTCCTGATCCTCAAATAGTTTCTTACTACCACTATTCACGTCTATCGAGAATAGCGCTTCGGTGCGATCCATCACCAAGTATCCACCTTTTTTGAAACCCACCGTACGCCCCAATCCTGTTTTCATTTGGCGTGTGATGTCAAACTTGTCAAAGATAGGCTGCTCGCCCGTGTAGAGTTTGACCACTTTGGAGGCATCTGGTGCTATCAAATCCAGATACTGCTTGATTTCTTCATAAACCGCCTCATCGTTCACATGAATATTCTCGAAGTCTGGCGAGAATATATCACGAATGATACCTATCGTTCGCCCCAATTCTTGGCTTATCAGACTGACAGGCTCTGTACGTTGTAGCGTGCGGACACATTCGTCCCAGCGCTTAACCAACACGCGCAGTTCATTGTCCAACTCAGCCACGCGTTTGTCTTCTGCCACCGTTCGCACAATCACGCCAAAACCATGCGGTTTGATGGATTGTACCAGTTGCTTGAGCCTTCCACGTTCCGAATTACGACCTATTTTGTTGCTAACCATCACTTTATCAATGAATGGGATTAGCACAAAGTTGCGACCTGTGATACTTATCTCAGCCGTTAAACGTGGACCTTTGGAATTGATAGGTTCTTTGGTAACTTGCACCAATAGGGTATCGCCTACTTTCAGATAGTCGGCTATTTGTCCCTCTTTCGTGCAGTCGGGTTGTCGTTCTATTTTATGAATCTCAGGAATACGACGACGATCTGACACCAATTTGGTAACATACTTCTGTGTCGTAAGAAACCCCGAACCTAAATCAAGGTAGTGCAGAAAAGCTTCTTTCTCATGACCTACATCCACAAAAACGGCATTCAACGCAGGCATCACCTTCTTGACGCGACCATAGTAAATATTTCCCACAGCAAAGGTATCTTTCCCCCTTTGTTCGCGGTTAACCTCCATAAGTCGATTATCCTCGGTGAGTGCGATAGCCACTTCTTGAGGATTGACATCCACAATCAGTTCGCTTTTCATATTTCAATACATTAAAAAAAATGCTTTGTGACCACCTATTTGCGCCCAAACAGGATGTTGCCACAAAGCCGTAGTTAAACCTGTCGTCTAAACATTATTTATGTTTATGACGATTTTTGCGCAACCGTTTTTTACGTTTGTGGGTAGACATTTTATGTCTCTTGTGTTTCTTACCGTTTGGCATAATAAAATATAATTTAATTGTTAATAATTTATTTTCTCTCTTATTTCAAGATCTCGATGAAAGCATCAGATGGTTTGAATGCAGGAATCTTATGCTCAGGAACAATAATAGACTCCTTCTTTGTGATATTTCTTGCCACTTTTTGTTTACGAACTTTAGTAGCAAAGCTACCAAATCCACGAAGATAAACTGCCTCACCTTCAGCAACAGTTTTTTTGATGTTCTCCATTGCCGACTCCACAACATTCATAATTGTAGTTTTGTCGTAACCAGTCTTAATTGCAATTGCGTTAACGAGTTCTGCTTTTGTCATAATTATTTACGTTTTATAGTTATACTTTCAGAGTAAAAAATAGCCCCGCGACTCCGCAGAGACCTAAATCGCCTGCAAAGGTACTATATTTTTTTGATTTACAAAAGAAAAATTAAAAAAAAATGCATTTTTTTGCATATTTATTGATTTTTTACTACCTTTGCGAAGATTTTGAGTCATTCATTGATACATAATAGGTTATCTCATTGGTACGAACAGAACCATCGTGTGTTACCATGGCGTGAGACTTCCGATCCTTATTGCATCTGGATATCGGAAGTCATTTTGCAGCAAACACGTGTGAATCAAGGTCTTGCATATTACTTACGCTTTATTAGTCGTTTTCCCGACGTTACCTCATTAGCTAATTCCGAAGAATCTGAAGTATTGCGTTATTGGCAAGGATTGGGGTATTACTCACGTGCACGTAATCTACATCGTGCAGCCAAAATGGTATTAGAACGCGGCTACACCGTTTTCCACCCCTCCACCACACTATCTCCCGAAGATATTTACAAGGAATTACTTTCCCTACCTGGCATAGGCGTTTACACCGCAGGTGCAATTGCCTCATTTGCCTTTGACCTACCCTACCCTGCATTAGACGGGAATGTATATCGCGTTTTGTCTCGTTTATACGATTGCGAAATAGCCTTTGACACCTCACAAGGAAAAAAACATTTTCACTCATTAGCAGAAGAACTATTAGACAAATTGCACCCACGTATATATAATTCCGCTATCATGGAGTTTGGGGCACTGCATTGTACTGCCACTTCTCCAAACTGCGCTCATTGCCCTATTCAAGAATTCTGCCAAGCTTATGCTCATCATACTGTAGAATTTTTGCCAATACGCAAACCTCGCACACGCCTGCGCGAGCGATACCTTAATTATACCATATATATTGACAGCACGAAGCATACGCTTTTGCACCAGCGCGAAGAAAATGACATATGGAAACATCTTTACGAATTTCCATTAATAGAAGCAGACCAGCTATATCCTGTAGCTGACAATATCGTATCGTTAGACTTTACACATGTTTTATCACACCAACGCATCCATGCTCGTTTTCAAGTGCATCAAGTTTCGTCACTTCCCCAAATAGCCAATACGATTCGTGTTTCGTTATCTTTGCTTGACAATTACGCCCTTTCTCGTTTGACACTTCGCGCTCTTGAAAGCATTGGCTTGTATTAAGCGGTCAAGTCAATTGCCCCCAGAGTTGCAAATCGTTGTTAAACTTTAGGGAAACTTAAGGATGGTAACGGAATGGAATGGTAACGGTAGAGACAGGAGAAAAGATATATCTAACTACAAAAACTGCATTTTTAGACTATTTTTGACGCGGTTAATCTGAAAAAGCCCAATAAAGTTTGCATATTCCACAAAAAAGCAGTATCTTTGCAGCGATTTTGGGTTAATAGGTCACAGCACCATAGGCATCTATATCCATCACAAAGATTTTAAACAATTATTTGCGTGCAAATGGATTCCCTCATGCACCAGTTAGCATAGATATAACGAATATAAATATACGAATATATGGAACAATTATCAGAACAAGAATTGGTACGCAGACAGAGTTTGCAAACTATGCGTAATATGGGAATAAACCCATATCCTGCAGCTGAGTATGTAGTCACTGGATATTCCACCGACATTAAGTCAACATTTGTTGATATAGAACCCAATGACGTGGTAAAAGACGATACAATAGGCGAATGGTACACCGGTAAGCCAGTACGCATAGCAGGTCGTTTAATGTCGCGTCGAATCATGGGCAAAGCATCCTTTATCGAAGTGCAAGACTCTAAAGGTAGAATTCAAGTATATGTAAGTCGTGACGACATCCAAGATGCTGTACCAGAGGGAGAGACTGCTACTACTATAGAACAACAAATGTATAACGTTGTGTTCAAAAAACTGTTGGATATCGGTGATTTTATTGGTATCGAAGGTTTTGTATTCCGCACTCAAATGGGCGAAATTTCGGTGCATGCAAAGAAGTTGACTGTATTGGCCAAGAGCCTCAAACCACTCCCAATAGTAAAATACAAAGATGGTGTGGCATACGATGGTTTTACCGATCCAGAGCAGCGTTATCGCCAACGCTACGTAGATCTTGTTGTAAACGAAGGTGTTAAGGACGTTTTCCTTAAACGCTCTACTATCGTTCGTACAATGCGCCAAGTGTTTGATGAAGCAGGTTATACCGAAGTAGAAACTCCAATGCTACAAGCAATCGCAGGTGGTGCTTCGGCTCGTCCGTTCATTACTCATCACAACGCATTGGATGTTGATATGTACATGCGTATCGCTACGGAGTTGTATCTGAAACGATTGATTGTAGGTGGTTTTGAGGGTGTATATGAAATCGGTCGTAACTTCCGCAATGAAGGCATGGACCGCAGTCATAATCCAGAGTTTACATGTATGGAGCTTTACGTTTCATATAAAGACTACAACTGGATGATGTCATTTACAGAGCAACTACTGGAAAAGATTGCCATTGCCGTAAATGGTACAACCACTGTGAAAATAGGTGATAATATCGTAGATTTCAAAGCCCCTTATCGTCGCTTGCCTATTTTGGAAGCAATCCAAGAGAAAACAGGCTATGACCTCAGCAATATGAGCGAAGAAGAAATTCGAATAGTGGCAAAGAAATATGGTGTAGAAGACACAGATAAAATGGGTCGAGGCAAACTCATTGATGAGATTTTTGGCGAGACATGCGAGGGTAGTTTTATCCAACCAACCTTCATCACCGATTACCCAGTAGAGATGTCCCCACTGACTAAGATGCACCGCAGCAAAGCTGGACTTACTGAGCGTTTTGAGTTAATGGTCAATGGTAAAGAGTTGGCAAACGCCTATAGTGAGCTCAACGATCCAATTGACCAATACGAACGCTTTGTGGAACAAATGAAACTTGCAGATAAAGGTGATGATGAAGCCATGGTTATTGACCACGATTTCATGCGCGCCTTGGAATATGGAATGCCTCCGACCTCAGGTATCGGTATTGGTATCGACCGACTCGCAATCTTAATGACAGGCCAACCTTCGATTCAAGAAGTTCTGTTATTCCCTACGATGAAACCAGAGAAATAATCGCCCCGCGATTATTTCAGACTATAGGACGGCGCAAGCGCCTATAGGACGCTCCTCGAAGGAGTTATAGGTTATTAGGTTAAAGATTAAAGGCGAGAGATTATGAAAGTAGCAATATTAGGTTCGGGCAGTTGGGCCACCGCATTGGCTAAGATAGTATTGAACAATGTGGATGAAATTAATTGGTACATCCGTAAACAAGATACTATAGATGAGTTTATTGAGAATCGTCGCAATCCCAATCATTTGGAGTGGGCATATTTCGATATCAATAAGATATACTTCTCTACAGATATCAACGAGGTATTGGATTTATCTAATACAATCATTTTGGCCATTCCATCACCATATCTCAAACAAACATTAAATGAGATTACAATTGACATTTCGAGCAAACATGTGATATCTGCGGTCAAAGGTATGATTCCCGATGACAATCTACTTGTGACAGACTATCTACATCAGCGTTTTGCTATTCCCTATGAGCATTTAGGTGTAATAGCTGGTCCATGCCACGCAGAAGAGATTGCATTGGAACGCTTGAGTTACCTAACTATTGGTTGTACCAATATGGAGCAGGCATACGCATGGAGCGATTTGCTGACCACCAAATTTGTGCATGTGACAGCAAGCAATGATGTGATAGGTCTTGAATACTCCAGCGTAATGAAAAACATCTATGCCATTGCGGCAGGTATGTGTAGTAGTTTGCGTTATGGCGACAATTTCCAAGCTGTTTTATTAACCAACGCTATGCACGAAATTATGCGCTTTGTCCATGCACAATCACCTATCTCACGCGATATCACGAATAGCGGTTATTTAGGCGATGTGTTAGTGACAGCTTACTCTAATTTCTCACGCAATCGTCAATTCGGTCAAATGATAGGTATGGGATATAGTGTAAAGGCAGCACAGACTGAAATGGAGATGATAGCTGAAGGATATTATGGAGCCAAAGCTATTTATTTAGCAAATAAAGAATTGGGGATTGATTTACCCATTGTTGATGCGATGTATCAAATCCTCTATGGACGCAAGTCACCTAAAAATACAATTAAAGAATTAACACAAAAATTTCAATAACAATGACAGATATTCAATTTTCATATGCTAATGCCGTAAGCGTAGAAGCAGTACAATCGTACAAACAACAAGTAGTTACAGCTCAAGAACAATTGGTAAATGGAACAGGTTTAGGCAACGATTTTTTAGGTTGGATGAACCTCCCATCAGACATCCGTCCACAACTCGAAGATATTCAAGCTACTGCCGACTTGCTGCGCAAGGAGTGTGAGGTGATAGTTTGCATTGGTATTGGTGGCTCATACCTCGGTGCCAAAGCGGTGATAGATGCTCTCACCAGTTCGTTCGCATGGCTGGAAGGCGAGAAACCTGCTATTGTATATGCAGGACAAAACATCGGCGAGGACTATCTCTACGAATTGCAATCGCTTTTGAAGAATAAGAAGTTTGGTATTATCAGTATTTCTAAGTCTGGCACTACCACCGAGCCTGCGCTTGCATTCCGTCTGTTGAAGACTCAACTCGAGGAGCAACAAGGCAAAGAGGCTGCTAAGCAACTCATCGTTTGCATTACGGATGCCAAGAAAGGTGCATTGCGCACACTTGCCACACAAGAGGGTTACAAGACTTTTGTGATTGAAGATAACATCGGTGGTCGTTTCTCTGTGCTATCTCCTGTAGGTCTATTGCCTATCGCATGCGCTGGATTGAATATCAACGCACTCATTGATGGAGCAGAGCGTATGATGAATGTGTGTGGTATGGATACTCCGTTCGAGGAAAACCCTGCAGCTCAATATGCTGCTGCCCGCAACTACTTGTACAGCGAGCAAGGCAAGAAGATTGAAATGCTCGTAAATTACCATCCAAAACTCCACAATGTCAGCGAATGGTGGAAACAACTCTATGGTGAGTCTGAGGGCAAGGACAACAAAGGTATTTTCCCTGCCAGCGTGGACTTCACTACAGATCTCCACTCTATGGGTCAGTACATCCAAGAAGGCGAACGCCACTTGTTTGAGACTGTGATTTCCGTACTTGAGCCTAACCACACTGTACCTTTCCCACACGACGAGGCTAACCTCGACGGCTTGAACTTCCTCGCTGGTAAGCGCGTGGATGAGGTCAACAAGATGGCAGAACTTGGTACTATGATTGCACACATTGACGGTGGTGTACCTAATATGAAGATTACTCTGCCTACACTCAACGAATACTACATTGGTCAATTGCTCTATTTCTTCGAGCGCGCATGTGGTATCTCTGGATATATATTGGGTGTGAATCCATTCAACCAACCGGGCGTAGAGGCATACAAGAAAAACATGTTTGCTCTGCTTGACAAACCAGGTTATGAGGCGGAGTCTGCTGCCATCAAAGCGAGAATTTGAGATTAAAGGAATGTCAGTTGGCAAATGGATATTAGGCGGACTGGGATTCGTTTTAGGCGGACCGATTGGCGCTCTGATAGGAGCGTTAATCGGTTCCATCTTTGATGGTGGCACCAGTAGCTTAGGGCATACAGGAAACACAAAACAAAACCAGTCCTCACGCAGGCGTTCTACCCAAGGCGATGTTAGTGTATCTATCATTGTTTTGATTGCATGTGTCATTAAGGCAGATGGTCGTGTTCTCAAATCTGAAATTGCATTTGTCAAGCCGTTTCTCGTTCGCACTTTTGGAGAAGCTGGTGCTAAACAAGCTCTGCAACTGCTCAAACAACTACTTCTGCAGAATATTGACCACATAGCAGTATCGCAACAAATAGCTCAGCATCTAAATTATTCCATTCGTTTGGAATTACTCCATCTACTCATCAATATTGCTAAAGCTGATGACGAGGTAGTAGATGCAGAGACCCATATCATTAAGCAGATTGCCATTCATATGGGTATCGCTACGGCGGACTACCAATCCCTACTCTCACTCCAAAATAAAAAAACGGATGCCAATTGGGCATATACGGCATTGGAGATTGAGCCAACTGCTACCGATGAGGAGGTGAAGAAAGCTTATCGCCGTATGGCGATGAAGTATCACCCAGACAAGGTGGCTAACGCAGGCGAACAGATTCGCCAACAAGCCACTGATAAGTTCCGCTCCATCAACGAGGCATACGAACATATCAAACAATTGAGAGGATTGTCATAAAAAATCATGGTCTCGCACCGCACAATAACCGCACAATAAACGGACAATAACCGCACTATTCTTTACCTTCATTTTACATATTTGTTACACTTTTTTAACTTTACTAGTAATGACCACCACCCTTCTCTTTGTTGGCAAAACCACCGACCCACACATAGAAGCACTTTGTCAGGCGTATCTAAAGCGCCTTACGCACTATCTGCCCGTGAAGGTTGTGGTCATTCCCGAATTGCGTAACACCAAAGCACTCACCCCTGAACAACAAAAGCAAGCAGAAGGTGAACTCATCTTGCGTGCTGTGCCACCAACAGCCGAACTCATCTTATTGGACGAACATGGACGCGAATATCGCTCCATTGAGTTTGCACAAACAATGCAAAAGAAGATGTCATCAGGTCGCGACATCTTCTTTGCCATAGGTGGTCCCTATGGTTTTTCTCCTGCGGTGTACGACCGCGCGAATGGCAAAATATCACTCAGTCAAATGACCTTTTCGCACCAAATGGTGCGCCTATTTTTTATAGAGCAGATATACCGCGCGATGACTATCCTTCGTGGCGAGCCTTATCATCACGAGTAAAAATCTACCCTATCGTGATCAGTTCAACAAGTTCCTCCACATCCACACATGCGAACTTATGCACCAGCACGGTCTCATTAGGTAGTATAACGCGTAGCGGCAATTTGAGTTCTTGAAAGGCACACTCCGCTATTTGCTCAGTTCCTTCTCGCACTACACAATCAGGTTCACGTTTGAACAAATTGATATGTGGTTTATACTTATACAAAATATTATTGATATAAACTGCTCCTGCAGGCTGCTGATACCACCATCCCGTATCATCAAAAGCACTATCCCCTATTTCCATTAGATGCTTCGGAAATACAATTTCCTTTATATTGGTACACATACAAAACGCACATCGTTCAATCGTAGTTACCGAATTTGGAAGTATCAGTTTTTCTGGCATGACTATATCCATAAAAGCACCTTTTCCAATACTCTTTATGCCATTAGGTATATGGGTATTAGCACAACCAGCAACGAGACAATTATCCCATTTTCGAATAATCGCATTACAACTATTTCGACTATCATAAATTGGGTTGTCTGGATTTACTTCAATAGTCTTAAGTTGGTTGCAGCCCGTAAATAGAAACTCTCCTACAAGCCTTACACTCGCAGGTATAGTTATGGACTGTAAATTAAGGCAAAACTCAAATGCCGCAGCTTGTATTTCCTCCAATCCTTCGGGCAAAAGTATTTGTTGCAAACACGTGCAACTAAATGCTTGTTCTCTTATATACCTTAAGCTCGTAGGCAACACGATAGACCTCAATGTAGTACAGTTAAGCAAAGCATCATCACAAATAATACGCGTTCCATCACGAACGACTACATTGCCATTATTCGGTAACTTGCCCTTCCATGTAAACAAGAGGTCGTTGTAATACACCAATCCATCCTCTTGTTTGTCCATCCACGCCGTACCATTAAGTGCATCTGGATGTATATCCCAAATTGTAGTAGGTAATACAAGTTCACTCAAGCGACTACACGCTCGAAAACATCCCATTGGAATATAAGTTACTCCCTCTGGTATCACAATTCGTTGAAGCTGGCTGCAATTTGCGAATGCATAGATACCCAATTGGTGCAACGAACTTGGCAAACTTATATCTTTCAATGCCCTACACCCATCAAATGCCCCCATGCCTAGTTCTTCTACTCCTTCAGGTAAGTCTATGCGCTCCAAGCTTTCACAACCATGAAAAGCACTTTCGATTACTTTTACTTGTTTAGGCATAATCACATCAACTAACGAGATGCAATCTTCCAACATATCAATAGGTAATTCGTGAAGCCACTTAGGTAATCGGATATGCTCAAGACTCCTACAATCTTGAAAAGCACACATACCAATTTCGTTGACAGAATCTGGGATGTATATATCCTTCAACTGAGAACAATTTTCGAATGCACTAATACCTATTTTCTTTAGTCCATCGGGTAATGTAATTGCGGTTAATTCAGTGCAGTCAAAGAATGCATCAGTCTCCACACTCACTACAGGTATCTTTGCTGTCCCTGTTTTCACATAAGCTGGAATTATAATTTCCCCTTTATAACCATTAGGCAAAACGCTATAAACACGTTCTTCTTCGTCCCAGCGATATTTAATTCCATCATGAATAACTTCCATAACTCAATATATATCTTCTATATTAACAGCTTATCCCCCCATTTTGATATTAGATGTTTATTGTTAAAGATGAAAAAAGTAGCAAAATCTATCACCATTTTGCTACTTTTTGTATTTTTTATTTTGGTAATGCTAATCGAAGTCCCAAATCACTACTTCTATAATCTTTTTTTCCAGCAACTCTACAAGTCACTCGACAATCCACAACTTTATCATACCAACTTCCTCCTCTATAAACTCGGAAAGTTCCTTTTTCAGCCCCTTTTGGATTTATTTGCATTGTGTCCGTATAGGTATCAAACCAATCCGAACACCACTCAGAAACATTACCCGTCATATCGTAAATCCCTAAATCATTAGGGTTCTTTGCTGCAACAGGGTGTGGTGAGTTATCACTATTTGCTTGATACCAAGCTACATTTTCTATAATCTGCGACCCAGAAAATTTGTTTTCAGATTTCTTATTTCCTCCTCGTGCGACATACTCCCATTCCGCTTCAGTCAAGAGTCTGAACTTCTGGTTTGTTATGCGATTGAGTGTGTTGATAAATTTGATACAATCCTCATAACTAACATAATAAATAGGATATGAATCTCCCACGCCTCGTAATTGCGTATTTATCTTCTTTTTTTTCTGTTGGTCCTCAATTGTTAGTCCTAATACTGCATACCAAAGTGCTTGTGTAACCTCTGTTTCAGCCACATAGAATCCATCCACTTCCACTGGATGTACTGGATTTTCGTAAGGATAAGCCTCCGTATCTTGTACACTTGCCCCCATTAAGAATGTTCCGCCTTCTACTTTTATCATCTTGAACGATACACCTCCAACAGCAAAAGATTTGCTTGTTTCTTCCTTCGGTGTTGGTGAAACTACAGGTGCCTGATTCTGTTTAACAGGTGGATTAGTCACTCCTATCGATTGAGATGTAGATTTAGGTTGGGTTGTTGGTTTTATTTGAGGTGTATGAACAGTAGCTGTAGTTATGTTCTCAGTTTCTATAACTTCTATTTTGTCAATTGTATCTAGATCATTATTGATAGTATCAGCACATACAATTTCAGCATTCAAAAATAAATTGCGATTTTGATATATGGTAAATCCCACATATAGTATTCCAATGATCAACAATGGTAACAAAATCCACAACCAATTCTTCTTTCTACCATCAGTGAAAATCTCAGCATTTCGCTTGATATCACTATCTTGTTCTACACCGTCGCTTTTGATTGCACTTAATAGAACTGGCAATTTTTCTTTATAATTGGGGTAAGAATGTATCTGTTGTGGACGCGACAAATAATAATTTAACTCTTCCGACATAGGTGTCTTATCCACCACATAAGTCAAAATATGTTTATTCTTATTATAAGCATTGTCAATCTCATTTAATATATGTTGCGACCCTATGGCATTTTTGGTATATAATAACATGAAAGACTGAGAGTCATTCAGTCCCTTCATAATAGATGCCGAATATGGTTCTCCTGGCAGAATAGAACATTTATCTAGCCAACATTTTACATTATTTTGGCTTAGATATTTATATATCTCTATCGCTAATTCATTGTCCTTACTTGAATGGCTAATGAATACATCGTATCGTTTTTCTTTTGTGTTCCCCATAATCGTTCATTGGATTTTTTCACTTACTTATCAAAGCAACTTTAGCTGTTGAATTATCCATTTTAGGCATTGTAGCTCCCGCTGGAGCATTGATGTATGTAGGATCACAAACCATAAATTTCTTATTGTTGTACACCAAATAATCTCCCTGTAATTGCTCTTCGTCCACGTTGACAGCAGTAGCCAAATGCCCAGGATAATAAATTAGCAGTACATCTAAATGTAGCAAATCGTGCACTAACCTTGAAAATAATATACTTCTATCCTCACAATCGCTATATGGATAATACAATGTTTCAGAAGCAAAGAAAGCACGATCCTTTCCCCACACCTCATCATCATATCCATAGACAAAAGACGTTTGTACCCAATTCAACAATAAATTAACGGCTTGATTTTGTGTTTTTCCCTCAATTGCTTGTTTCAGAGCAGGATACAACTGCTGTTGTATATTCTTATCCAACTCCGTATTAGCATAATTAGCCCAACGTGTTACAAAATTATCGCCATAATAACCAGAAGGATAATTATGATAGAATTCCATCATATTGGTATTAACCTGTACTTGAGCCTGAATTCCCTTTGCAGATTTCAATGTACGTGGGTCGGACAACTCAACATCAAATTTTTGTTCAGAGCTGATATATAGTGATAGTTTTTGTTCGTTTTCATACATTGCCGAACAAATGTAGAGACTGTTTACATCTGAGCCATCAATCACATAGTATTTATCATCATCTATTGTGAAGTATGTCATATTGTATAAATTGTGATGACTTGCAAGCAGCATATATAATTGCGACTCTGCATAGGCTAATCGTATTTTGTATCCAGCTTGTGCCATCAGAAAAGCAGTCATCATTACCGCTTCGTTAGTGTTCCCGAATTGCTTTTGTGCCACACTACGCACCATCTGTAGATATGCCCAATCGCATAAAGCAAGGTCTTTCTTATTTTGTAAGCAAGAAGCTATCGTAACGTCGAATCTTGGATCAGCGAGGTATTCCCATGCTGATGCTAAATCATTTTCAGATATATTATTAATTTTCAAATTACATTCTTTAGGAAAAGCTATGGAAACTAAAGTTCCATACATATTCACCCCAACTATTTTTTTATCTTGTTCTATTGGCACAATAGGTGCAATAGGTTGAGGTGCTGGTAGTGGTGTAGTGTCAATAACCACGATATTATCTTCTTCGATAATAACAGGTACTGGTGCAGGCACCGGAGCTGGTGCTGGTAGTGGAATAGGTGTAGGATTAGGTGTAGGATTAGGTGTAGGCGTTGGCGCAGGCTCTTCATAGATGACAGGCGGTACAGGTTTATCCTCTTTGGGTTGTAAGGCTGGCATAGAGTTGAAACGCTCCCATTTTTCGCGCATAAAATCAATATACTGTTGATTTTGTTTTTTGCGATATTCATCAAATTGTTGTTGTTGATCAGTACAGAAACGCTGAAATTTTTGTTTTTGATGCTCTCTAAAAGCCTCAAAATCATTTCTCTGAGCCATAACGGTCAAACCAGAAGCAAACAAAACTAATGCTATTAATGCCTTTTTCATAACTATTATCTCTTACGATTTTTTGATACCAATATTCTGTACATCCTTATTGGCAACGATGAAATTCATCAAACCCAGGATCAACGTTGCTATATTTAGCGACTTGCCATAACACATATAATCGTATATTCATACTTGTCACACAGGGCTCAACATATTCGCAAACCTTGTTCATTAGTATTCTCACGTATGTAGGTTCAGCAGACGCATTATTACTATTATTAATATCGCTAATCTGCGGATTGATCTCCACGGACACTCCACTCTGTTTGCTCTTGCTTTCGTGAACAGCCGTCGCAAATGCTTTTTCATAAGCCTCTTCGTATGTACGTGCTTCTCCGCATGTGACACGATAGTAATACATTTTATACTTTGAAACTCTTGGTAATCTATTGATCCAAGATGGTTGTTGAGAAACAACGGTTTGGGCACCCGCAAAGAGCACCCAAACCAGAAGTATCATATAAGTTATTATTTTTTTCATTGACGAGCTTCTTGCATACGTTTGAGTTTATCCTCAGCATATTTACGGAACTCATCTCTGTTGAATTCAATTTCAAGCTCCTCGTTCTTATCCAAGGTAGTGATTAAGTTATCAATGAGTTGTTTCTTTGGAATTTGGATAGAGATGAATACCATGTAGTTGCCATCAGCAGTATAACTCATTTTCTCACATGTTTGCTCAGCATCATTCAACTCTTTCTCTACTAAAGTAGCGAACTCACCCTCCAACATACGTTGTACTTTAGAAGCCTTAGCCTCGCCACCTACGTTACGAGAATAATCAGTAGAAAGACCTTGTACAAAACCACCTAATTTACGATTAACAACAGCTTTAGCATTTTCGAAAGCAGCCAAACGCGCATTCTCAAGGCTGATATTAGTAGCTGTTCCAGTTGCACGGATATACTCAGCATTATCAAAACCAGTCTCAGCACATGGCATCTCTACAGCAACGCCGAAAGGATTTTTAGCAACATTTACTGTTTGTTGTTTACTTGCGCAAGATGCGCACAATGCTACTACGAGCATTCCTAAAATAACTTTTTTCATTTTGATTAATAATTTAAGTTAGTGATTATTGTTGGTTATTGTTTTTATAATTTCTAAAAAATCGCCGCAAAGTTACACTTTTTTTTCAACATATACAACTAATTATTGTGCTTTTTCTAAAAAATCGCTTGCTTTTCTTATTTTTTAATCACAAAACCGAGTTTAGTGACTAGTCGTAATGTTTCCATTGCCGTATTTCTGTCGTAATCTTTTTCGCTCTCGCTTAGTTCTTCGTAGGGCAAAATACCTGGGTGCATTTTTTGTTGTTCATCCCGTTTCTCACCATACGTCCACCCCTGCTCTATTCGCGATTTCGCCCATACCTCGTGTACATTTTTTGCAACGATCTCTACTAAGGCATTGACTTCATCAGGTAATTGAATATCTTTAGTATCAATAGGTTGAGGATTATACTTTGGTTTCATTTGTTATTTTCATTTACTTTACATTGATATAGAGCGATTATAAAAGCCAAATCTATCATTTGTTCGAAAAAAATGTAAAAATCTTGATTAATCGTACAGACTCCAATCAATGTTTAATTCATATCCGCATACATCACAGAACAACTGACGCTTGTATAAAGGTGTCTTTTTTCCTTTGGTCAAACAGCATGGGCAATAAAAAGTTTGATCTGCATTACGCAAACGCATAAGCAATTCTCTATAAAGCTCTGTATCTTCTCGTTTTACCAAGTCATATCCCATTTTTTTCATCAATTTAATGGTCTGCATAGCCATTGCTCGATCATACTCTTTTTCAATCTCTGGCAGTTTAGAGTATGGGATTAAGCAGGGATTTTGTTTTTTTTCATCATCTCGCGGGCCACAAGTCCATCCCTCTGCCAAACGATTAGCCGCCCACACTTCGTGCGCATTTTCCGCGATAGCTTCACGCAAATCAGTTACATCTTCATTAAGTTCTACATCCGATACATCAATCGGTTTTGGAGTGTAATTCTTCATATTTTCAAACTTTTTAATTATTACCAAATAATAAGTAGAATCAGCCCAGGCATCCAAAAACTGCTCTATTGGATATACATCTTTTTCACGTGGTGAATTTGGATCAAACAAAGTAATAGTTTTATTGTTAAGATCACAGTCTATAACCACAACTGTATGATCAGGTAACCCACCAATATATGTATCTTCCATGCGTTCACGCATAGCATTCCCTGTCAATTCTCCGCCATCTAACGCAACTATCACATTCTCCCCAGCTTGTAGAGCATCTACGATATCTTGGATTCTACACCCATACTGCCTCACGACCACTAGTCCTGCCTGTTCCAATATCCGTCCTACATTATGTAAAGCAGTTCCTTTCTCTTTCAGCCACCCGTTATGCAACGCTTTCTGCGTAATATCCTGTTCATCAAAGTCAATACCACAATGAAACAAGACATACTTTTCACATTCCAAGCAACAATAGTTTCCATCCGTACAATCCGCAGCCATAGCAGTCATTGGGATATGCGTCATGTGCTTCATGTGTAACCCCATTTCTGCGTCAACAGCCAACGAAACATTCAATAACTCACGCAGTTGTTCATCATTTTTCATTGCAGCCCATACCTGACGACATTCTTTAGCCGTAGCACATCCATCCAAATAAGCTGCAATTACCTCTGCAGATAGCGAGTGTCTATCGGGTTGAGTGTTCATATGCTTTCATTTCATTGAGTGCTACCGCCGTAATAGCAGCCATAGCACGTTTCTTAATATTATACAGATTATCTATAGTCACGTCCATTTCTTCAGCAACCACATTCGGATTGGCATCGTCTAACACTAGTCGCTGAATGACATAGACATATCGTTTATTCGGCATCAATCTAAATAGACGTTCCACATCCATTTTAGCAGCTAAGACTGGTTCCACTTCAATAGTTTCAGTAAAAGCTAACTGATCTAATAGATGATTTTCAGATTCCTTTTCTATCACTTGATCTCGTTTTTCGATAAAATATTGTATTGCGACCACTTTTATCCACTGGAATAGAGAACTACGTCCTTCAAATTGTTTTAGTCGATAGGCATCGTTTTCCATCAAATAGAGATACAACTCATTGATAAGTTCATCATACTCTACCTTATTCTGAAAAACATTGTAAATAACACTCCTAAACAATGGGCGACAATCCTTGTAGAAGAATTGTTGCGTAACTACCTCATCACGAGCAATCAAACGTTCTATTATTTGCAGGTCGGTCATTGTGCTATTTCTTTGTATGCGGTCTCGTATGCTTTGCACCATTGCTCATAGGCAGGTGTACGATAGCCATCTACTAATACGAGCAATTGAGGAATGACGTTATTCAACAATTGGTCATAATCTTTTGCCCAAGGGTCAATTAAATCCAAATGAGTAAAATCACATATATTCGGATGCACATTCATTGGCGAAGCCTTCAGCCTATTCTTCAAGTCATTAAACGCCTGCTTGTCAGTAACTTGCCCATTGACAACCAAACTCCGTAACTTGTCATCATCATCTTTTTCGATGGGTGCAAATCCTGTTAGTAGTTTTTCGGCATTCCAGCGGTTGTGTTCCATTTGCGCCAAAAACGCTTCATTATCATGTAATGCACGCGTAATTCTATCCATAGCGTCCTCAGAATAGAACAAAGCATTATTATATCCCCCCGTAGCCTCTTCCTTGGTAAGCTCCATGCAATTTCTTAGTTTTTGGTACATCGCATCCACAAAGCACTTGCTAGCCATTTTCTTGCAAACAATCAAATTCTTCCATGCTTCACTGGCTTTAATTCTTCCTATATCATTTTTATCCAACAGATCAATAGGCCACGGCGCTTTTTTTCCAACTACATTATCATATGCGACGTTCAGCAACATAGCCTTTAGATAACGTCTCCGAGTTTCCATATATTCACCATACAACATACCAAATGGACGTAATCTTTGATAACGAACGCTACTATTTCGGACAATCTTATCCCATAAGTTAATGACTATGTCCGCAGCTTCACGCTGATACACCCAAATCTGTTGTAAGTTCGGACTATTGTAAACATCAACTGGCATATACAAACTAGCAGCTACAGATTGATGAGTCTGTGTCAAACAAACAGCTATAGTCAATTTAGCATTATTATCCGCAGCTACTTTACGCAAATATTCTCTTACTCCATCTGATTCCAACTCTCCTTTTACAAACTCTATCTCCATATCCAAGAAGTTGGTTCCTTGATTACTCAGATGCTTCCATTTGCATGTAGCATTCAACATTGGATCAATCCATTTATACCTCTGACTATTTTCCTCAGCATCACACTCTTCTTGAGAATTTAATCGATTCGCTTTTAGTATTTCTTCATCATTTGCATCCAAGTATCGATATCGTGCCAACTCAAACAACGTAGCATAACGACCTTTAAAGAAAGCCATCTCTTTGTCGGCATTCGTATCTATAAACGTAACGCGCGTTTTCAACTTCGCATCACGCAAATAGTTGGGATAATGTGCTTGATACAAAGCTTGCACCCCCATGGCGACACCCATCTTTGACATACCAACAACAACCAAATGTACATATTGATTGTCAGCATACTTAATTCCTTCATAACCATCCAATGGAGTATATTGTATGGTTCTTCCATGATCGTTAGCACAATGCTCTACCAATACTTTTCGTGCCCAAGCCTCATATCGATTAAAAGGGACAAAAACCAATGTATCCGCTACCTCTTTTGATACATCTGAGAATTGGAACACAGAATAGGTGGTTTGATAATCAAACAAAACACGGCACAACTTACGTTTGAATGGTTTGTTTTGTGCAGAAGCATCTTTGATTTTTTGTAAATGATTCGCTATTAGATTAAGGCAACACATATTCATAGCATCGTGATATGTTTCGCCACCATTAATCGTTGTATTTTCACCTAATATATATATTTCCGTAGCATGCTCTAAATAGAGATTAGCAATTTCCTTTTGTGAATCGCGTAAAGCATTGTAAATAATCACCCTATCCAATTCATCTTGTGTAAGGTGTGAAGCCAACACATCTCGTACCTCTTGCGGTTCACAACTAGTTTGTAATATAACACGATGATTCTCTTTATCGCACAAACAATCCAGCGTAGGGATAGAAGATTTCGTTTGTAATAGATTCTTTATTACCGATGCAGCTATCTCATTGGCAC
>JAFZGC010000056.1 GCA_017555595.1 Paludibacteraceae bacterium
CGTAATCCGAAACTGTTTACTTACGGACTGAACGGACAAGCCTGTTTGAAGCAATTTTAACGCCTCCATTTTTAACTCTAATGACACTTTTGGTCTCATAATTAAGAACTTAATGTGTCCAAAAAATGGGGGTCAATACAATCAATCCTTCACGGAAGTGAAAGGAATAGTGCGGTTATTGTGCGGTTATTGTGCGGTAATAGTGCGGTGCGAGTGGGTGTTTTAATAACGGCAAATTACGCGAATTGAACGAATAATAATAGATTGAAATACAAATATTAACCTTAATTACAAACTAAATCTATGTCACAAGTAACCTACATGGCACCCGTGGAAGAGATGCGCGGAAAATTGTGTATGAATCGTGGCAATGACTCTGTCATGGTCACGCGTCGTAAATCCTATGGAAAGACCAAAAACGGTACACCTCGTCTTGGTCCGAAAGAGATGTATGTCTATCACAAACACCAAGGAAAATGGTCTGCAGGCGCGGAAGCAAATCGCGAACTATTCAAAGTGGCGCAGCATCAAGCTATAGCCGAAATGAATGATCCTGATCGTTTGGCATATTGGCAAACGCTGTTTGAAGAGCAACTGAATAAACCCAAACTAGGCGAGAAACAGTATGTCAAAATACAATGCTATATCGCTGCGCAATTATTGCTAAAGTTGAAAGCGTGAGTAAACTCTCAGCGAGTGCATAGGTAATACCTCAATGGATAGATAACATCTATCTTTTTCAAAAAAAGCGCTCGTTTACTTGCGTATGTGCATTTTTTGTAGTAACTTCGTGGGCACCGACCTCGCCCATAAGAAGGGCTCGCCCACCTCGAAATTACGTTTGCGAAATGCAGCCCATACTCCAGACACTCGCACATTATTTTGAAAATACGGCTGTGCCTACTCATTGAGCCATTACCTATACACTCTTTTGTGAGTAAACTCTCAGCGAGTGCATAGGTAATACCTCAATGGATAGATAACATCTATCTTTTTCAAAAAAAGCGCTCGTTTACTTGCGTATGTGCATTTTTTGTAGTAACTTTGCACAAAATTGGAATAGAATGTATTTGTTTTACACCCCCGACATAGAAACAAGTCACTTCCTCAGCGAAGAGGAGTCCGCGCATTGCGTGCGTGTGCTACGCTATGACCGTGGCGATGAGATACTGCTGACCGATGGGCGCGGTACAACCTATCATGCACGTATCACCAATCCACACCCACGTCATTGCGAGTTTGAGATTCTGAGCCAAGAGAAACAAGAGAAAACGCACAATATCTACTTGCATGTGGCGATTGCGCCGACGAAGAATATTGAGCGACTGGAGTGGATGGTGGAGAAGTGTACAGAAATAGGTGTGGATGAGATTACGCCGCTGCTGTGTCGCTTTTCCGAGCGCAAGAACTTACGCATAGACCGATTGGAGAAGATTATCTTATCGGCTGCAAAACAGTCGCTTACGCCATATTTGCCCAAACTGAATGAGCTGACGGATTTTGCGACGCTGGTGGAGATGTATGGTGGTGAAGCGGTTAAGCGGTTAGACGGTAAGGCGGGATGTTTGGATAAA
The DNA here is from genome assembly GCA_017555595.1 of Paludibacteraceae bacterium. GTDB lineage: Bacteria > Bacteroidota > Bacteroidia > Bacteroidales > Paludibacteraceae > Colicola. Next base: position 1,575 of record JAFZGC010000056.1, read on the forward strand.
TATATCGCGCATTGCTATAAGGATGAGAAGCGCGAACTGAAAGATGCCTTGCGGAAGGGTAGGGATGTGCTGATTTTGATAGGTCCCGAAGGCGATTTCTCGGAGCAAGAGGTGGAATTGGCTATCAAAGAAGGCTTTGTACCTGTGGGGTTAGGACGTTCGCGCCTGCGTACGGAGACGGCAGGTGTGGTGGCATGCCATACGGCGGTGCTGCTGAATGAGGATTAGGTTAGAGGCGAACGGTTAGAGGTTAAAGGCGAGGGTATGTTAGAACGATTGATACATATTGACACGGAGGTGCTGTTGGCTATCAACGGCTGGCATGCGCCATGGGCGGATACGTTGATGTGGATTATTTCGGCGAAGACGACATGGATCCCGCTGTACTTGTTGCTCGTGGGATTATTGGTGTGGCGTTATCGTAAGCCTGCTATGACCAACGTGAAGTGGCTGCAAAAAGTACCTGCTTGTTTGGTGATGATAGTCGTTATAGGATTGGCAGTAGGTGTTGCGGATTTTATTGCTTCTGGCATATTGAAGGACCTCGTTGCGCGCCCGCGTCCTACACGCGTACCCGAATTAGAAGGAGTATTACACTTGGTGAATGGCTATAAGAGTGGGCAATATGGTTTTGTGAGTAGTCATGCTGCCAACACGATGGCGTGCGCATTACTCTTTTCTTTGATTTGGCGCAACAAAATAGCCACCATGGGCTTGATGCTTTGGGTGGCGGCAAATTGCTATAGCAGAATGTATCTTGGGGTACACTATCCCACAGATATTATGGGTGGAATTATGGTAGGTGCTCTGGTGGCGGTGGGAGCGTATCATGCGCTTCGTGCATTGAAGATGGTGCAGCGCGGTGATGTGGAACTACCAAGTTGCAAGGGTGATGGGGAGTACGTGGATGATGCTCTACTTGGCGGTTCATAAATGCTGCAAATAGTTCAGGGCTAAGAATATGTTTTAGTTCTTCCTGTATTTGTATCATGCGCTGTATAGCCTCGCTGCGTGTGTTGCTAATATCCCGCAAAGCGGCATATTTGAGATGCATGTGAAAAAGTCTATCGCGTAGTATGCTATCCGTGATATTCAACTCTCGAACCAACATCTCTGTCTGCTTCTGAGCTATATCTACTGCGGTGCGACGAGGTTGAACACTCTTTTGAGCTACCATAGTGAGCGATAATGCCAACAAAACCAATGATATGTAGAATGAACGAATCATACAATAAAAATACTACAAAAATTATGCCAAAAACCCAACGTTCCTATCAGACAGAGTGGAAAATAGCTCAGAAACTCTATTTTTCAGATGAGCGTAATCGTCGTTCATCGCGTCCTGCGGTGCGTGTGGCGTTATTAGGTATCATCATTGGTATAATGGTAATGATTGTGGCTATTAGTGTGGTGGTTGGATTCAAGCAGGAGATTACGCATAAGGTGGCTGGCTTTGGTAGTCATATTCAAGTGGTGAACTTCGACAATAATTCCACCTACGAACTACAACCTATCTTTGTCTCCGACTCTTTGATTCAGACCATAAAGCATATTCCCAATGTGGCATCTATTTCCACTTTTGCTACCAAACCAGGTATCATCAAAACCGATAGTGCTTTTCAGGGTATCGTATTCAAAGGAACCGACTATTGGGATTATTTCCAGCAGAATTTGGTGGCAGGTACCTTGCCTGAAGCACCTAATGAAGTGCTACTATCCACCGAGACTGCCAACCAACTTCAATTGCATGTCGGCGACCATTTCTTGTGCTATTTTATTCAAGATGAATTGCGAGTGAGGCGATTATACATAACGGGTTTGTATAATACCTGTATGAGCGAGATGGACAAACTCTTTGTTTTGGGCAATATTGCGCTTGTGCGCCAACTCAATGATTGGAAGGACAATCAAGTGTCAGGTATAGAAGTCTTGGTGGATGATTTTCGTCTTTTAGGCAATACTACGCAGGATGTGTATTTTGCTACAGCCAATCGTCTGGATGAGCGTGGTAATACACTCTATACGCAGAACTTGCAGCATCTTAATCCGAATATCTTTGCGTGGCTGGATTTGCTGGATATGAATGTGGTGATTATTATTGTTCTCATGTTGTGTGTATCTGGATTTAGTATCGTCACGGGATTGATTATTTTGATCTTGGATAGCGTATCGCTTATAGGCACGTTGAAGGCTTTGGGTGCGGATAATCAGTTTGTAAGGCGTATTTTCATTTATCAAGCAATCATGCTAATTGGCAAGGGTATGTTGTGGGGGAATATGATAGGATTGGTTATATGTGCATTGCAGCATTTCACGCATATCATCCCCTTGGATGCAGCTTCTTATTATGTGAGTTATGTACCAATGGCATTCCCATGGGGATGGTGGATAGCGCTTAATATAGGTACGCTTATGGTGTCGTGGCTCATTCTATTGGCGCCATCGGCTATCGTTACGCAGATTAGTCCTGCAAAGGTCATGCATTTTGAGTAGAGAAGTAGAAATTAGACTGCCTTCGGCTATTAGAAGTTAGATCGCTACGCTGTTAGAATTAGATTATGAAATTATACACATCGGTAGATATTGCGGCTTCGGAAAAGAAGATTGGATATCAAGACAAGATCTTGCTGTTGGGTTCATGCTTTGCTGATAATATCGGAAATAAGTTCTGTGACCATTATTTTCAAACAACAATAAACCCATTTGGTACCTTGTATAATCCTGCATCTATTGCCCAAACAATCACCGATACCAGATACCCGATATCCGATACCCGAATCATCCACTACAATGGCTTGTGGCATTCAATGATGCATCATGGCAGTTTTTCTCACCCCGATCAAGCTGTGCTACTGAAACGTTATGAAGAAAGTCAATGTATAATGCGTGAAGTACTCAATGAGGCATCCACTATTATCGTTACATTTGGTACGTCATGGGTTTATAAGATGGACGGAATGGTGGTGGCTAACTGCCACAAACTGCCAGCAGATCGCTTTCAAAGAGAGTGCATGACAGCAGATAGAATCATAGAGATGTGGTTGCCTCTATTGGTGCAAATTCCTAACAAGCATTGGATATTTACAGTGAGTCCTATTCGTCATATCAAAGATGGACTACATGCTAATCATCTGAGTAAAGCCAATCTTATGCAGGCAATAGATACATTGATAATCAATGCAAAAGGATTAAATCCGACTTCCACCTATTCCTATTTTCCATCCTATGAAATAATGCTTGATGAGTTGCGAGACTATCGTTTCTACGCAGAGGATATGGTGCATCCTTCGCCTGTGGCGGTGGACTATATTTGGCAGCGATTTGTAGAAACTTTCATGTCTTCTACTACGCAGGCAGAGATGCGCACTTTGCACCAACTATGGCGCGACCGCCATCATCGATTCTTGCATCCCGAATCGCCTGAGGCACAGTCTTTTGCAGAGCGAATAAAAACGCGATTGCAACAACTGCAACCGCGTTATCCGTGGATAGAGTAATCTCCTCTGTTATTTGCGATATACCAAACTTCCACTTGCTTGGTGCGTTGCCAATACCAATACTTCGGCTATCTGTACGTGTTCTGGGGCGCTTGCTGCGTAATATACCACATCGGCTATATCATCTCCTGTCAACGGCTTGATGCCTTTATATACATTGTCTGCCCGCTCTTGATCCCCATGGAAACGCGTCACACTAAAATTGGTCTCTACCAATCCTGGCTTCACATTGGTCACGCGTAACGGCGTATCCACCAAGTCCATACGCAGTCCATCACTTAGCACTTTCACGGCGGCTTTCGTAGCGCAATACACGCTACCGCCTGAGTATGCTGCATCGCCTGCTACCGAACCGATATTGATGATATGCCCCTTGCCACGTGCCACCATGCCTGGAACCACCATGCGGGTGATCATCAGTAGGGCAGTGATATTGGTATCAATCATTGTGTCGTAATCTTCTTCTATGCCCGCATACTCTTTGTCCAATCCCAACGCCAATCCTGCATTATTGACCAATACATCAATGGCTTGATATGCCTCGGGTAGGGTAGTGATTGCCTCTGCGGCTGCTTTGCGGTCACGCACATCAAATGGCAGCAGCAACACATCCGTGCCATAGGTGGTTTCCAGCTCCGTTTTGAGTGATTGCAGCTTGTCCACGCTACGCGCGTTTAATAATAAGGTGTATCCTCCTTGCGCGAATTTACGTGCACATGCGGCGCCAATACCCGAACTTGCACCTGTGATAAAAGCTATTTTAGACATAATGTTGCGATATTAAATGATTTGTGCTGCAAAGGTAATTAAAAATATGTATATAAGCAAGCCTATCACTTTTTGCGGAAGTATGCCACGGCATTGTCGAACAATGGTTGGCATTTGTTGCCTGCGATATTGGTGAAGACGCCATCTTCCCAGCGCTCGGTGTGACCCATCTTACCGAGGATCTGGCCGTTCTTGGAGATGATACCCTCGATGGCATAATACGAACCGTTAGGGTTGTGTGGAGATACCATCGTAGCCTCGCCTGTCATAGGATCTGCATAGCGGAAAGCTACTTGACCATTCTCGAAGAGTTCCTTTGCCAATGCCTCGTTGACCACAAACTTACCCTCGCCGTGGCTGACTGCAATACTATGTGTATCACCCACTTGCATGCCGCGGAGCCATGGGCTGGCGGTGGTAGCCACGGTGGTAGTTACCATCTGCGAGATGTGGCGGTTGATATCGTTGCGGAAGAGGGTTGGAGAGTCTGGAGTCACCATACCCAGTTTGCCATAAGGCAACAATCCGCTCTTAACCAATGCTTGGAAACCGTTGCAGATACCCAAGATCAGACCACCGCGGTCGATAAGCGCAGAGATAGCAGCACCTACCTTTTGGTTGTTGATCACACTAGCAATGAACTTACCACTACCATCTGGCTCGTCTCCTGCCGAGAAACCACCTGCGAACATCAATACATGACATGCATTGATATGCTCAACCATCTCGTCGATACTCGAAAGGACATCCTCGCCTGTGAGGTTACGGAAGATACTCATCTTGACCTCAGCACCCGCTTTGCGCCATGCCTTGGCTGAGTCGTAGTCGCAGTTGGTGCCAGGGAAGACAGGGATGTAAACCAATGGGGTTTCAACGGCTTCGCCTTTGTAGGTTAAAGGTGAGAGGTTAGAGGTTAAAGGCAGGGTATCTGCTGGCATCAATGCTTGATGCTGCGCAGGTACTGCGGATGGGTAGATCTTGTCGAACTGCCCACAGCAAGCGCGGAGCAATACCTCGCGCGATACGTGCTCACCATTGATAATCAATGCACTACCATCCACTACGGTACCAATATATTGCGCCGCTGGGAATGTGAGTTCTTCGGTTGCCTCTACGAGGATAGAACCGTAGTTATAGTCGAAGAGTTCGTTCTCGGCGATTTGGATATCTACGCCCAATTCGTTACCGAAACTCATCTTAGCCAATGCCTCAGCTACACCACCGAAGCCTAGCGCAAAGGTAGCGCAAACCTTACCAGATTGGATAGCGTTGGTGGTATAAGTCCAGTTCTCCTTCAATTGCTCTACATTAGGCATATAGTTTGCCAATGCGTTGTGCTTGATGAGGTAGAGTTTGTTGCCCGCCTTCTTAAGGTCGGTTGAAACTACCTTATCTGCCTCCACAGTAGTAATACCAAACGCAATCAAGGTTGGCGGTACGCTGATGTTTTCGAAAGTACCTGACATAGAGTCTTTACCGCCAATACTTGGCAAACCGAAGGCTACTTGCATCTTCAGTGCACCGAGCAATGCGCTGAGTGGCTTGCCGTATGCATGCTCGCTGCTCATACGCTCGAAGTACTCTTGGTAAGAGAAACGCATGCGGCTATAATCGGCACCAGCTGCTACGACCTTGGTACATGCCTCCACGACTGCATAAGCTGCGCTGTGATATGGACTCCAGTCGGCGATGAATGGGTTGTAACCAAACGCCATGATAGAGGCGGTATTGGTATAGCCATCGGTTGGGAGTTTTTGTACACTGACTTGTGTCTCAGAGAGTTGTGTTTTACCACCGAATGGCATAAGTACGGTGCTACGACCGATAGTCGCATCGAAATTCTCGATCAATCCCTTTTGTGAAGTCACATTGGCATCTGCCATTACCTTAGCCATCTTCTCCTCGAGGGTGGCACCTTCTACCACTTGGGTAAATGGATTTTTCTCCTCTACAGGTAGGATAGCCGCTTTGGCAAAGTGCTTAGCACCTGCGCTGTCGATAAACTCGCGGGTGAGGTCAGCGATGAGTTCGCCCTTGTAGAACTGACGCATGCGACCGCTATCGGTGACATCAGCCACATGGGTATATTCGATATTGTCGAGGTGGCAATAATGCTCCATCTCGGCACGGTCTTTCGCTTCGATGACTACTGCCATACGCTCTTGTGACTCGCTGATAGCCAGTTCGGTAGGGTTGAGTCCGCTATACTTGGTTGGCACGCGGTCGAGATAGATATCTAAGCCGTCAGCGAGTTCGCCGATTGCTACGCTGACACCACCTGCACCGAAGTCGTTGGACTTCTTAATGAGGCGTGTAGCCTCTGGGCGACGCATGAGGCGTTGGAGTTTGCGTTCTTCTGGTGCATTACCCTTTTGTACCTCGCTACCGCAACTCTCGAGCGATGCCTCGGTGTGCTCCTTAGAGCTACCTGTAGCACCACCAATACCGTCGCGACCAGTGCGGCCACCGAGCAGAAGGATGATATCACCTGCCGCAGGGCTCTCACGGCGGATATTGCTGGCTGGAGAGGCACCTATTACCGCACCTACCTCGAGGCGTTTAGCCACATAAGATGGGTGGTAGATCTCGCGTACATGGGTAGTGGCGAGACCGATTTGGTTACCATAGCTGGAGTAACCAGCGGCTGCCTTGCGTGAGATGATCTGTTGTGGCAGTTTGCCAGGCATAGTCTCTGCTACAGGCTTATAAATATCGCCTGCGCCCGTTACGCGCATAGCTTGATAGACATAGGCACGACCAGATAGTGGGTCGCGGATAGCACCACCAAGACAGGTACTTGCGCCACCGAAAGGCTCAATCTCAGTTGGGTGGTTATGTGTCTCATTCTTGAATTGAAGGAGCCATTTCTCGGTTTTGCCATCCACATCCACATCGATGAAGATAGAGCAAGCGTTGTTCTCCTCGCTGACCTCCATATCGTCCAAGAGGCCTTTCTTACGCAGGTAACGCGCACCGATAGTAGCGAGCTCCATGAGGCAGAGCGGTTTTTCTGTGCGACCGAGTTCCGCGCGGATATCGTGGAACATGCCCAAAGTGCTCTCGATCTCGTCTTTCACGAAGGAATCATCGATCTTGATAGACTCGAGGATGGTAGTGAAAGTGGTGTGACGGCAGTGGTCAGACCAGTAGGTGTCAAGGATACGGAGTTCAGTCTCAGTAGGATTGCGTTGCTCCTTTTGGAAATAAGTGACCACCTCGTGCAGATCGTCGGTGTTCATCGCCAGACCCCACTCTTTGCAGAAGGCCGCATACTCCTCGCGTGGCATGGTGATGAAACCATCGAGTTGCGCGAGCGGTTTGACATCGGCTGTTTGGTTCTGTGAGAGTTGGCTGAGGTCTTTCTCGCGTGACTCTACGGCGTTGATGTAGTAGTGGCGAATCTTGTCGAGCTCGTCAGCGGTGAGTTGCTCGTCAAAGACAAGGAGACGGCTGGAGCGGATCTCTACCTCAGCATTAGGGTCGATGAGGTGGACGCAGTCCACAGCGGAAGATGCGCGTTGGTCGAACTGACCAGGGAGGTACTCTACTGCGAGATATTTATTAGAAGTTAGACCGCTGTCGCTGTTAGAAGTTAGAGGAGAGATCTCGGTGACCGTGTCTGTTACTATCTCTCCGAACACTCTGTAGCGGCATTGCTCGAGTAGCTCAGGTGTAAAACCAAAGAGGTCATACACATTGATATAGCGCAACGATTGCAAGTTGAGTTGCAAGTTCTCGTTGAGCTCATTTTTCAAGCTCTTTGCCTCCACTTGGAAAGCAGGTCGCTTTTCTACATAGATTCTATAGTTTGCCATGATTAAATAACGGTATTTACTACTTTCTC
>JAFZGC010000057.1 GCA_017555595.1 Paludibacteraceae bacterium
AGTTCAAAATTGTTCAACATTGTTCAATGTGGTTCAACATTGTTACAATACTGAACGCAAAGCGCTGAACAATACTGAACTATGTTGAACTATAGATTTTGCTTATCCGCAAAATTCGCGTACGCAGCGTTGGTATGCAGCTACTGGGTCCTCGGCAGCGGTAATAGGTCTTCCCACTACGATATAGTCAGAGCCGATCTCGCGTGCTTTCTCTGGAGTAGTGATACGCACTTGATCGCCCACAACGCCATCCGCAAAGCGGATACCTGGAGTCACGGTCACGAACTCTGTTCCGCAAGCCGCTTTCACCATACCAGCTTCGAGTGGCGAGCAAACAACGCCATCGAGACCAGCTGTTTGAGCGTTCTTCGCATAGTGAACTACTACATCGCCGATATTGCCTTGGATGAGCAGATCGTTGTGCATACGCTCCTCGCTGGTAGAGGTGAGTTGGGTAACAGCCAAAAGCACAGGACGAGTGCCGTCCTCGCGAGTGAGACCCTCAACAGCAGCTTTCATCATTTCGATAGTGCCTGCGGCGTGGAGGTTACACATATCTACATCCAGGCGACTGAGCACCGACATGGCTTTCTTCACGGTGTTAGGTATATCGTGGAGCTTGAGATCGAGGAAGATCTTGTGTCCACGACGCTTGAGTTCGTGCACAATAGCAGGACCTTCTGCGTAGTAGAGTTCCATACCAATCTTTACGTAGGGCTTCACATCGCCCATCTTGTCAAGGAAGCGATAGGTCTCTTCTGCTGAAGCGAAATCGCATGCAATGATGACGTCTTTTTTATTCATGATTCACTATTCCTATTATATCTGTTAGTTTTTCTATTTTCAATTCATCCATTAGGGATGGCAAGCGGTCGATAATCTCTTTCGCCACCATTGGGTTGGTGAGGTTGGCAGCGCCAATCTCCACGGCTGTCGCGCCTGCCATCATCATCTCAATCACATCCTCTGCGCTGCTGACGCCGCCACAACCGATGATAGGCAAGTTGGTTGCGCGTGCCACTTGGTTGACCATACGCAATGCCAATGGGAAGATTCCTGAACCCGAATAACCACCATAGCGGTTGGCAATCACAGGACGGCGACGACGGATGTCGATACGCATACCGAGCACGGTATTGATTAGGCACAATCCGTCTGCTCCTGCAGCTTCGCATGCTTTAGCAATGGCTACAATATCGGTGACATTAGGCGAAAGCTTCATATATACTGGTTTGGTAGTCACGGCTTTAACCGCTGCTGTGACTTCGGCTGCAGCTTCAGGACTAGTACCAAATGCCATACCGCCGTTGTGCACGTTGGGGCAGGAGATATTCACCTCGAGGATGTCGATAGGCTCTTTGTCTAATAAGGCGCAAGTCTCTACATAGTCTTGCACCGAGAAACCGCTGACGTTCGCCACGATACAGCCCTTGTAGTGGCTCTTGAGGCGAGGCAACTCGTGGGCGATGACATGTTCTACACCTGGGTTCTGGAGTCCCACAGCATTGATCATACCATAGTTGCCGCACTCAGCAATACGAGGTAATGGGTTGCCGTAGCGTGCCTCGCGGGTAGTACCCTTGAAGGAGATACCGCCTAGGCAGTTGATATCGTATAACTCAGCAAACTCGTCGCCAAAACCATAGGTACCCGATGCTGGGATAATTGGATTGGCGAGGGTGATGCCAGAGAGGGATATTTGAAGTTTGTCGTTCATGTTTTTTATATTATTCCGGATTTCCGGAGTGTCCGGATATTCCGGTTAAAAGATTAATTCTTCTGCGGGGAAGACAGGGCCTTCTTTGCAGACGCGTTTGGGTCCTTGGGTGGTTTGGATGGTACAGCCCATGCATGCGCCAAAACCACAGCCCATACGCTCCTCCATGCTCACTTCGCCTTGGGTGCCAGCGGCTTGTATCAGCGCTTTGATCATTGGCAATGGTCCGCAGGTGTAGTAATAGGATTGCTTGCCATCTATGGCGTTGGTGACAAAGCCCTTCACGCCATGGCTGCCGTCCACGGTTGTGACAGTGACATCGCAGCCGAGAGCACGGAACTCATCTTCGTAGAATACTTCGTCTTTGGTATTGAAGCCAAGGATGACGCGGACCTTCTTGCCCATTTCGCGGAGCTGGCGGGCAAGCATATACATAGGTGGAACACCTACGCCACCGCCTACGAGCAATGGGTTATCGCCTGCTTTGCTGAGGTCGTATCCGTTACCAAGAACGGTCAGCACATCGAGTTGCGTGCCGATTGGCAAATGGCTCATCACCTCGGTGCCGACACCTACTACTTTATATATAATGGTGAGAGAGGAGGTTTCGGGTATCGGACGCTCGCAGAGCGAGCTATCGGATATCGGGTATCGGACATCGCACACGGAGATTGGGCGGCGGAGGAATTGTCCAGTTACGCGGATGTTTACGAACTGACCAGGGAGAATGCCTGTCGTGTCGCCACAAAGCTGCATGCGATAGACATTCTTGGCTATCTGTTCGTTGGATTGTATTTCTAATGTGACTTGCTTCATTTAAACTATGAACTATGAGTGATAAGTGATAAACTAACTTATGCTATATACTGTTATTCCATTTACTACGGTCTTTACGCACTTGCCATATACTTCCCATCCTTCGAATGGCATTGCTTGTCCCATGGAGAGGAAGTTGGCAGGATCGATCTTGTAGCAAGCATCTAGGTCGTAGTAAGCGAATGAATTGCTATTGTCTAAACCGATGATACGAGCAGGGTTTAGCGACATGAGTTCGACGAGACGCTCGAAGGTGATGATACCCGTTTTCACGAAATGGGTGTACATTAGTGGGAAGGCTGTCTCTATACCTACAATACCGAATGCACTTTTCTCTAGTCCGCGGCTCTTTTCCTCGGTGCTGTGAGGTGCATGATCGGTGGCAATGCAGTCGATAGTGCCATCTTTGATACCCTCGATGAGTGCAAGGCGGTCTTCCTCTGCACGGAGCGGTGGGTTCATTTTCCACTTGCCATCCTCTTGTAAGTCATTGTCTGTGAGGAGGAGGTAGTGTGGTGCAGTCTCGCAGGTAACGGGGAGCCCTTTGCGCTTTGCTTCGCGGATGAGTGCCACACTCTCTTTGGTGGAGATATGGCAAATATGAAAACGACACCCAGTCTCCTCTACAAGACGGATGTCGCGTTCTATCTCCTGCCATTCGCTTTCAGACACGATGCCACGGTGATTGTTCTTTTTGGCATACTCACCTGCGTGAATATAGCCGCCATTGAGGAGCGCTTCTACCTCGCAGTGAGCCACCATGATGCGATCCACAGCGCGGATTCGTTTCATTGCCTCGCGCATCAAATCCTCTTCTTGAATACCACGACCGTCATCAGAGAAGCCTTTTACATAGGGCGCAAGTGCCTCAAAATCAACTAACTCTCCTGCACCTTTTTGCCCCATAGTGATAGATGCAAAGGGATAAACGCCTGTGTAGGTGTCGCGACGGATGATGTCAAGTTGCTCTTGCAGGTGCTCTACGGTGTCGGGCACGGGATTGAGGTTAGGCATAGTAAACACCGCGCTGTAGCCAGATGCTGCGGCTGCCATGCTACCTGTTTGGATAGTCTCTTTATACGAAAAACCCGGCTCACGAAAGTGGACATGAAGGTCCACAAGAGCCGGAATTTGTACTATGTTGCGATTAGTCGCCATCTTTGATGCAAATCTATAAATTTGCATGCAAAGTTACTGCTTTTTTTTGATATACGCAAGTGTTTGGGTGCTTTTTTTTGAATTTTGCCGATTTTTGTGTTTCCTATGTGGCAAGTTGAGTTTTTTACACCTTTGCAATATGTTCTATTAGTTGGATTGTAATTTTTAGCGAAAATATGTAAAAAAGTGAAAAATATTTGGTTGATTGCGAAAAAAGCAGTACTTTTGTGGTTGGTTTTAAGAAATAACTCGATTGAAAACAAAAAACTGCATAATTTTACCAGTTATGAACATTCGCTTTGAAGCCCTAAAAAACGCATGGGCGCATCAACCCCAAAAGGTAGAAAATACGCAACGTGCCAGCGTAATCTTCTCGCAAAACGTCTTCACGCGCGAGAAGATGAAGGAGTATATTGCCAGCAATATTGTGGAGGAACTTTTCGACTTGATGGATAACGAAAAGACCCTCAGTCGCGACATTGCCAATAGTGTGGCTATCGGCATGAAGAAATGGGCGATGGAGCTCGGCGCTACTCACTATACTCACTGGTTCCAACCACTCACTGGTGGAACAGCGGAGAAGCATGATGCTTTTTTTGACTTCGATGAAAAAGGCATGCCAATGGAGAAGTTCTCGGGTTCCGTACTTTACCAGCAAGAGCCAGATGCATCTTCTTTCCCTAATGGCGGTATCCGTAACACTTTTGAGGCGCGTGGTTACTCGGCATGGGATCCTTCGTCGCCAGCATTTGTGATTGGCGATCGCCTTTGTATCCCTACTATCTTCGTGGCATACACTGGTGAGGCGCTCGATTATAAGACGCCTCTATTGCGTTCTATCACGGCTGTGGGCAAAGCTGCAACTGCTGTAGCGAATTATTTTGACAAGAACGTTAAACGCGTATATACGTACTTAGGTACTGAGCAGGAGTATTTCCTCGTGGATGAAGCGCTATATAATGCTCGTCCCGATTTGATGATGACTGGTCGCACGCTCATGGGACACTATGCTAGCAAGAGCCAACAATTGGATGATCACTATCTTGGTACAATCCCTGAGCGTGTATTGGCGTTCAAAACAGAGCTCGAACAAGAAGCACTCAAACTGGGTATCCCAATTAAGACTCGCCACAATGAGGTGGCTCCTAACCAATTTGAGTTGGCACCTATCTACGAGGAGGCTAATTTAGGTAGCGATCATAACCAATTGCTGATGTCGCTCATGGAGCAGGTGGCACACCATCATCAGTTCCGTGTACTTTTTCATGAGAAACCTTTTGGTGGCGTGAATGGTAGTGGTAAGCACTGCAACTGGTCGCTTGGCACCAATACGGGCGTAAATCTCTTGGCACCAGGCAAGAATCCTTATCACAACCTGCAGTTTGTGACTTTCCTCGTGAATGTCTTGAAGGCTGTGCATCGCCATAATGGTTTACTGAAGGCGTCTATCGCTTCTGCTACCAATGCTCATCGTTTGGGCGGACACGAGGCGCCTCCTGCTATCATTAGTGTTTTCCTTGGTACACAGATAAATGAGGCACTTGATCAGATTGAGCTTGCTGATGTGGACAAGGGTATCATCATCAATGCTAAGAAAGAGATGAAGCTTGGGGTGGGTAATATTCCTGAGATTCTGCTGGATAACACTGATCGCAACCGTACATCGCCTTTTGCTTTTACGGGTAACCGTTTTGAGTTCCGTGCTGTAGGTTCATCTGCCAACTGCGGTGGTGCAGTTTTGGCTTTGAATGCTGCTGTAGCCGAGCAGTTGAATGCTTTCCGTGAGGAGGTAGATGCGTTAATTGCGAAGGGCGAAGCCAAAGAACGTGCGCTCTTTACCGTTATCAAACGTTGTCTCAAGGAGTGTCGCGACATCCGATTTGATGGTAATGGCTATAGCGAAGAATGGCAAATAGAGGCAAAGAAGCGAGGGCTTGATACGGAGAATAGTGTACCATTGATGATTGATCAATACCTGAAGGAAGAAACGATTCGTATGTTTGGCTCTACAGGGGTGTTGAATGAGGCTGAACTGGCCTCACGTTGCGAGGTGAAGTGGGAGAACTATTCGCTCAAATTGCAGATAGAGAGCCGTGTGTTTGGTGATTTGGTTATCAACCACGTATTGCCTGCGGCGAAGCGCTATCAAGCTATGTTGTTAGAGAAGGTGGCAAATATGAAATTGGTTTTTGATGCTGATGAAGCGAAAATGCTCAACGAGCAAGACTGTATGCTTATTCGCCGTATCGAGGGTCATGCTAGTGCTATCGTGGCTGGTGTGGATAAGATGACTAGTCTTCGTATGACAGCTAATCATATTGAGAATCAACGAGATCGTGCTTTGGCTTTCCATGATACCATTGTGCCGATCATGGAGGATATACGCAAGCATGTTGATGAACTCGAGATGTGGATTGATGACCAATTATGGACGCTACCTAAATATCGTGAATTGCTCTTTGTACATTAATAGCCAATCGGTCATTAGGCTGATTAGGGTAAAAAAATATGGCTGCTTTACAGAGCAGCCATATTTTTTTCATTCATTAACTCTTTGCCTTCAAGCGTATAGGCATATTCGATACGGTCGGCATAATATTCTTCTACCTTTCCGCGAACAATCTTCATTGTGGAATTTACCATATGATTTTGCTCGGTGAATGCCTCAGGCAATACGGCAATTGCTTTGGGCAACCATTGTTCGGGGAACATACCAGCGAACTTACCATTGCGGTACTCATTTACTTCGTCTTGGAGCTTTTGCAACATCGCCTGCTTTCCCTCTACTGATTGTGGGGCAATACCTTTACCTTTCACATACTCTTTCAAGGTGTCTTTATTTGGCACAATCAGCACGATGGTATAAGGATCTTGGTTATTGTGCAGGATAACTTGTTCAATATACTTGCTGCCATCAGTAAGGCTATCCTCAAAGCCTTCTGGACTGTATTTCTCGCCATCGGCACTGATGAGCAGCGATTTGAAGCGTCCTACGACCCATAGATAACCAGAGTGCTTGTCTGTCACATAGCCCATGTCACCAGTATGTAACCAACCATCCACTATGGTCTTCGCTGTGGATTCTGGGTTCTTCCAATAGCCTGCCATCACGTTTTCGCCCTTGATGACAATCTCGCCTTTCTGTCCATGAGGTACTTCGTTACCCTCATCATCACAAATCTTGAGGTCCAGTGGAGAAACGATGCGTCCGCTGGAGCCGAAAATAGCATGTCCCATAGAGTTGGCGCAGATGATTGGTGTTGCCTCGCTCAAACCATAACCTTGGAACATTGGCATGCCTACCGCGCAGAAATATCGTTGTAATTCGATATCGAGCAACGCGCCTCCACCTACGAAGAAGCGCAATCTGCCGCCAAATCCTTCGCGTACCGCCTTGAAGATAATCTTATCAAATAATTTTACCAATGGCAATCTCCATGCTTGCCAACCGCCACGGTTCCAGTATTCTTTGTTATATTTGATAGCATTGTTGAGAGCAAACTCATACAATCGCTCTACCGCCTTTCCTTTGGCTTTGATACTCGTTTCTATATTTTTGCGGAAATTGCGCGCCAATGCAGGTACGGATAGCATCAGCATTGGTCGTACTTCTTTGATAGCGATAGGGATGTTCTTGAGCGTAGCGATGGCTGTTTTGCCGATAGGCACAGTAGCAATGCTACCACCATAGTACATCATAGTATAGAAACCAGCTACGTGTGCAAAGCAGTGGTCAAGTGGCAAGATGATGAGCATCACATCGCCTTTCTCGCATTGAATCACGCTGCTGCCTTGCTCTACGTTTGCGGTATAGTTGCGGTGGGTAAGCAAGATACCCTTAGGGTCGGCTGTAGTACCTGAAGTATAACTGATATTGGCATAGTCATCTGGCTGAATCGACTCATATACTGCGCGGAAATCCGCCTCATGCTCCTTGAGATACTCTTCGCCCATTGCAATCACTTCGCTGATAGGCATTTCGTTCTTACGGTAGTCCTCTATTGGGTCAAGTACGATGATCTTCTCCAC
>JAFZGC010000058.1 GCA_017555595.1 Paludibacteraceae bacterium
CGCTCCTTGTTACCCTCTTTAATACGATAAGCTACAGTCACTTGATCACCTGCAGCGAATGCTGGAAACTCTTTCTTCTCGCCAGCGAATGCCTCTTCGGCAATTTTCATTAAATCCATTTCGATTTATTGTTTTAATGGGTTAAATAACTATAGTATACACTACTGTTCGAGCCGCCAAAATGCGTACTCTATGCTGATCGCCAGAGACTATAGTCGAAAATCGCCGCAAAGGTACAACAAAAAATGCACATACGCAAGAAAAGTGAGCATTTTTTTCAAAAAAAGATAGATTCGGATCTATCAACAATACCATTCTGCTGCTCTGCGTGGGTACTTTGTGACGGTTTTGTACCAAAGATTAGAAGCTTTAGAGAGGTGCCATATAGGAGTTAATCCTGAGGTACAAATTTCTCCACCTTATACTCCTTCTTCACTTCCTTAATTTCCACTACTAGTTGGTTAGCGAGTAGTTTCTCGTTCTCTTCACGATGTTGTAGGATATCTATTGCTGTATAAATAGCATGTAACATGCTTGTAGCGTCGGCTTCGTTCTTTCCAGCCAATCCGTATGCAGTTCCATGATCAGGCGAAGTGCGCACTACTGGCAAGCCAGCAGTGAAGTTCACACCACTCATATCAAGCGCCTTGAATGGCGCCAGACCTTGGTCGTGGTACATTGCCAATACTGCATCGAAGTGGTTGTACTGGCCAGCGCCAAAGAAACCGTCTGCCGAGTATGGTCCAAACGCCCAAATGCCTTGCTCTTGCGCCTTAGAAATAGATGGACGGATGATATTAGTCTCCTCCTCGCCAATCAGCCCGTTATCGCCTGCGTGCGGATTGAGAGCCAATACAGCGATGCGTGGTTTACGGCAAGAGAAGTCAGTCTTGAGCGTCTCGTTGAGGACAGCCAACTTACTGAGGATACGCTCCTCGGTAATAGATTCTGCCACTTTAGCGATAGGGGTATGGTTGCATACAAGAGCTACACGCATACGGTCGCTGATCATCATCATGAGACTATCCTTGCCCTCACCAAAGTACCGAGTCAAGTACTCGGTGTGTCCAGAATAGCGGAAAGCATCCGACTGGATATTATCCTTATTGATTGGAGCAGTCACAATGGCGTGCACAAGTCCATCTTTAAGGTCTTGGCATGCGCGTTGCAGACTCTTAAGCGAAGCTTGTCCTGCCTCTTGGGTAGAAACGCCCAACTGCACAGGTGTGTCGTCGCCATAGCAAGTGATGAGGTTGAGACGACCATCTTTAGCTTGCTTTGAGTCTTGAATAATATTCCAGTGGATGTTACGATACTCTTCATCCATTGTTTGCATGTGTTGGCGTGCCACTTTGGCGTTACCATATAGGATAGGGAGACATATCTCGCAGATATGTGGATTGATCAACGATTTGAGGATTACTTCATATCCCACTCCATTGATATCACCTGCTGTAATTGCTATTGTTGGTTTCATATATTTTTGTTCGTTTTACTCACGTTTATTACTCACGAGGCGAGCGAAAACGAATCGCTACGCTCATGTACGTTTTAGCCACTTTCGCACCAAAGGTGCCACTAACGTCAGTCAATTAGACTGACTTTCTCGTATTGCAGTTTTTCAAAGTCGAATGGCTTACGCTCTTCGTTCTTGTAGCCGAGCGACATCACGCAAAGCACAGTGAAGTTCTCTGGTAAGTTAGTCAGTTTGCGCACCAAATCTTCTGCGCCATCTCTTTGATACACATGACACCAGCATGCGCCTAATCCTTGGTCGGTTGCAGCCAACCAAATATTCTGCGCAGCAATAGCCGCATCGCATTGCCATGTATCAATAATGCTTATATCCGCAGCTACCACAATACCCGCCATAGCGGTATCAAACATACCACTTCCGTAGGTGCGGCAACCTGCCAACTGACGTAGAACAGCCTCGTTCTTAATCACTACGAAGTGCCATGGATTCATTCGCTTTCCAGCTGGTGACATCAGCGCACAGCGGATGATATAATCCAACTTCTCTTGCTCGACAGGCTCGTTTGTGTATTTTCTATATGAGCGCCGAAATTGGCACAACGATTGAAAATCCTGCATAACAACTCAAATTTATAAAATTGCATGCAAAGGTACTATTTTTTTTGCAGATATGCAAATAATTTCACAATTATTTGTTTTACCCCTATATTTCAGGCACCACCAAGGCAAAATAATTTGCATGTTTGTAATATTTGTTGTATCTTTGCAACCAAATTGGATAATTATGTTAACTCATCTACACATACGCAACTATGCTTTGATTTCTCACCTAGACATTGATTTCCACGAGGGATTCTCTGTGATGACGGGTGAGACTGGTGCGGGTAAGAGCATCATTCTTGGCGCGCTCAATCTAGTAATGGGTGCACGTGCCGACATCAAGAGCATCACCGAAGGCGAAGAACGCTGCGTCATCGAAGCGACGTTTTCATCTCCTAATCTCATCATCCGCCGCGAACTGAGCGTCAATGGGCGTTCGCGTTCGTTTGTCAACGATGAGGTAGTGACTCAAACCGAACTCAAGGCTTTTGCACGTCAGCTCATTGATATCCATTCGCAGCACGAATCGCTGATGATTGGCGATGACTTTTTTCAGATACAAGTGGTAGATGCTATCGCAGGCAATACTGCTGAACGCAAAGCATACGACCACGCATATACCGCATACTTGAAAGCCACCGCAGCCCTGCGTGAGGCACAAGCCCTTGCCAAGAAGGCACAAGCTGACGCCGACTACCTGCAATGGCAGTATCACCAACTCGCCGATGCGCAGCTCGTGGCAGGCGAGATGGAAGAACTCCAAGAAGAAGAATACCGTCTATCTCATGCCGAGGAAATACAAGCATCTTTAGCGCAAGCCTTGCAGCAACTAGATAGCGACAATGGTGCATTATCGCTCATCCACGCTACCCGACTATCGAATGCCGACTCCACCCTTGCCGAACGCCTCGATAGCGTGGAGATCGAACTCAAAGATATACTATCCGACATCCAACGTCTGTATAACCGCACGGAACTTGATCCTATGCGCCTCAATCAAGTTGGAGAGCGACTGAGCATGCTACAAACGCTGATAAAAAAACACCATGTGCAGACTCTGGACGAACTTATCGATTTGCGCGACGAGCTCGCCACGCAAGTACAACGCATAGAGAACATTGATGAAGATTTGGCACGTCTGCAAAGCGAAGTAGATTCTGCCCATCACGCACTATCCATTGCAGCAGAAGCACTCACTATCTCTCGCCTCGCACCTTGTAACCTCATCGTCTCTCGCCTCATTGAAGACATGCAGCGATTAGGCGTACCGCATGCCAAAGTGGCGGTGGATATCCAGCCGACAGAAGAATTTACTGAGACAGGGCGGGATAGCGTGCAGTTTCTCTTTGCTGCCAACCTCAACCAATCGCTTCGCCGCGTAGCCGACGTGGCTTCGGGCGGTGAAATCAGTCGACTGATGTTGTGCATCAAGGCACTCATTGCCAGCAGCAACGGACTGCCAACCATCATCTTCGACGAGATAGACACAGGTGTTAGCGGTGCTATTGCCAGTCAGATGGGCGAGATTATGCGCCAAATGGCAGATGCACGGCAGATTATCACCATCACCCACCTGCCACAGGTAGCAGCCCGCAGCGAGCACCATTATCTAGTATATAAAGAGGACACGGACGTCCGTACTGAAACACATATCCGCACATTGAGTACTACATAGCACAAGATAGAAATCGAGAAGATGCGCAGTCTCTAAACTCTAAACACTAAACTAACATGTTGCCATTAGCAGAACGATTGCGTCCGAAGACGCTGAAAGAATATATAGGACAACGCCATCTAGTAGGTGAAGGAGCCATTCTCCGTCAGATGATTGAACGTAGCACTTTGTCGTCGTTTATTCTCTGGGGACCTCCTGGTGTGGGCAAGACTACTCTCGCACGCATCATCGCGCACGAAATGGAGCGCCCATTCTACACCCTATCCGCTGTCACAAGCGGTGTGAAAGAAGTGCGTGAAATCATCGACAAAGCCAAACGATTTGCTACGATGAATAGTGGACTATTTGGGCGCCTAGAATCCGAAATACGAACACCTTTATCGGGCGATAGGCGAGCAATATTGTTTATTGACGAGATCCACCGATTCTCCAAGTCGCAGCAGGATAGTTTGTTGGGCGCAGTGGAAGACGGCACCATCACACTGATTGGTGCCACGACCGAGAATCCTTCGTTTGAGGTAATCACACCACTGCTGAGCCGTTGTCAAGTATATATATTGAAGTCCTTGGAGAAAGCCGACCTACTGGAGTTGCTCCACCGAGCACTAACCGAAGATGAGCATATCCGCAGCCTAAACATCGAAGTACAAGAAACAGAAAGTATCCTCCGCTATTCGAGTGGCGATGCACGTAAACTACTGAATATCATCGAGCTCGTCACCAACTCAGGCGTAAAAGTAATTGATAACGAGACCGTTACCAAGCAACTGCAACAGACCCCCGTGGCATACGATAAAGATGGCGAGTTGCACTACGATATTGTATCGGCGTTTATCAAATCTATTCGCGGCAGCGCCCCCGATGCAGCTTTGTACTGGTTGGCACGCATGGTAGCAGCAGGCGAAGACCCTAAGTTTATTGCTCGCCGATTGGTTATCTCCGCCAGCGAAGATATTGGTTTAGCTAATCCTAATGCCATGTTGGTAGCAAACGCCTGTTTCGACACCTTGCAGAAAATTGGTTGGCCCGAAGGGCGTATTCCACTGGCGATGGCAACGGTGTATCTTGCCACATCGCAGAAATCCAACTCGGCATACCTGGCTATCAATCAAGCATTAGAATTGGTGGAGAAGACGGGCAACCTGCCTGTACCGTTGCACCTAAGAAATGCGCCCACCAAACTGATGGATGAATTAGGATATGGAGAAGGATATAAGTATGCACATGACTTTCCTAATCATTTTGTGAAGCAACAGTTTATGCCCGATGCACTACAAGGCACCCAACTTTGGCAAGCACAAGGCAGTCCACAAGAGCAAAAGATGGCAGAGTGGATGAAGTATTTGTGGGGAGATGAGGCGAAAGGCGAAAAGCGATAAGGCAAGGAGATGGCTGGCATATATATACATATACCATTTTGCAAAAGTCGATGCAAGTACTGCGATTTTTTTTCAACGACACACATAGAAAAGCAACAACAGTACGTCCAAGCCTTACTTACCGAATGGCAAGATAGGCAATCCGAACTTACCGAAGAAATACGCACCGTATATATCGGAGGGGGGACGCCAAGCACGCTACAAGTGGAGCACTTACAAACGATACTGGAGGCTATTAAGCGAAAGACGAAAGACGAAAAACAAGAAATTACGCTAGAGGTCAACCCTGGAGATGTTACTGAGGAGAAAGTCCGTGCATGGCAAGCCATGGGCGTCAACCGACTGAGCATCGGAATCCAGAGTTTCCACGACGAATTGCTGCAACTCATAGGTAGACGACACAATGCAGAACAAGCACGCAAAGCTGTGACAATAGCCC
>JAFZGC010000059.1 GCA_017555595.1 Paludibacteraceae bacterium
CCGCCCGCGAGATTTCCTCGCCTTTAAACCTTAAACTTTAAACTGCGCTTTGCGCAACTCCCCGCCTCTACACCCTACACCTTCACCCTTCACGAAAAAATCGCCTTAAAAGCGATTTTTATTTGCATTTATGCAAAAATTTTTGTATCTTTGCGCTTTCAAACAATAACTCCATATTCTATGGCTAAGAAATCAGTTAAATCCCACGAAATTACCCTTCGCTCGTCAGCAGCGGAGTATCTGACTTTTGTGAGTGCTATTGGAGATCAACCTGAGAGTGTCGAGCTGCGCTATCAGGATGAAAATATCTGGCTCACACAACGTCTGATGGCAGAACTCTATGGCGTGGACGTGCGCACAATCAGCGAACACATACAAAAGATTTATGCAGACCACGAATTAGAAGAGGAGGCAACCATCCGGAATTTCCGGATAGTTCAAACTGAGGGCACTCGCCAAGTCTCTCGAGAGGTGAAGCACTATAGTCTGCAAATGATTATCGCTGTGGGATTTAAGGTGAATAACGAACGTGCTGTACAGTTCCGCAAATGGGCTAATGCGGTGGTCAAGGATTATACCATCCAAGGTTGGGTGATGGACTCCGAACGTCTCAAGAAAGGTGGTACTATTTTTACGAAGGACTACTTTGAGAAGCAATTGGAGAAGGTGCGTGAGATACGCCTCTCTGAACGTCGTTTCTATCAGAAGGTCACCGATATTTATGCCACCAGTATTGATTATGATCCTACGGCTGCTGCCACGCAGCGCTTCTTTGCGGCGGTGCAAAACAAATTGCACTATGCGGTGCATCAACATACGGCTGCTGAGCTTATTTATGAGCGTGCAGATGCTGACAAAGAGCATATGGGATTGACTACTTGGGAAGGTGCACCAGAAGGTAAGATTCATCGCTATGATGTGGTTGTGGCTAAGAACTATCTCTCGCATGAAGAGTTGCAAGTATTGGCTCGTATTGTGAATGCCTATTTGGATTTTGCAGAGATGCAGGCTATGCGCCAGATTCCTATGACGATGGCAGACTGGGAGACGCGTTTAAATGGTTTCTTAACGCTTTGGGATAGGGAGGTATTGCAAGATGCGGGTCGTATTACGGCAGAACTGGCAAAGGCCAAAGCAGAAACCGAGTTTGAGAAGTACCGCATTGTCCAGGACCGTTTGTATCAATCCGACTTTGACCATTTTATGCAGTTGAAGTTGGAGGTAGAAGACAAGGAATCTTGAATCGCAAAGGTAGCAGAAAAGAAGGAAAGTGGGTAGTGTTAATTGATGAGTGTTAAATATCAATTTGGCAACAACCCATTGCCAAATTAGAAGACCAGCCAATTTGTGCAAGTGATACTTGCATAAATCACCGAAATAGAGGATATGGAGCGAGAACTATTAGAAGACGAATTATTCAACTTCCGAGTATTCCTCGGTAGTTCAACTTCTCTAGTTAGAATCCGAGAACTAATCAGTAAATGGCAGAAATAATGAAATAGAGTTTCATCAGGTCAGATTTTTTATATCTTTGCGAATTCAATAGTATAAACCAAGAATATACCACCATGGCACAGAAAGAAAAAGGTTATGTTTACATTCTCACTAATCCTGCTTTTCGCGAGGATTGGGTAAAGATTGGCAAAAGCAGCCGTCCTGTAGACGTGCGTAGCAAAGAGTTAGATAATACGGCTGTACCGCTACCATTTGAGATATTTGCTACTATGCAAACCTCAAAATATAATGAGGTTGAGAAATTAGTTCACAAAACCATTGACCGCCTTACTGACCTTCGTATTCGCCAAAATCGCGAGTTCTTCAATGTTGCTCCACAGATCGCACTTGATATTTTCCGTGATATTGCTCAGACTATTGACGATGCAGAAGTAATCCTTTACCAAGATAATAAACCCTTAATGGCATCTGAGCATGAAGAAGCACAGAAACGAGAAGTCAAGCGTGCTCGTTTTAAATTTTCTATGTGCGGTATAAAGATAGGTGAAGAAGTTACTTTTAATCCAACAAAGATTGTTGTTAAAGTTGCTTCTGATGATGCAATTGAATACGAGGGACGCATATATAAATTATCTCCTTTTGTAGGGACATTTATGCCAGAAGAGCATCGTAATACATCTGGAGCATACCAAGGTTCTAAGTATTTTACCTACAAAGGCAAAGTACTGGATGATATAAGAAAAGAGAACGAAAAATAAATGAAAGGTTTTAAGAAATCTGTTGAGTATTTTCTAGATGATAGGTACCGTGATTTGGCATACGGTACTATCTACTATGTTGCAGGAACTACCACAGATCAACTAAATACCTTCGTAAAACGCGAGTCAAAGAAGATCAGCAGGTTTATCAATACGGTTGAAGATTTATGGTTTACCTGCAAGATTGTGTATTTAGAGGCAGACAATACAATCTTTCCAGCCAATGAAGCAGCTCGCATCTATAGCGCCATATTGCCCACACTAGATAACAAAAATCCTGGATATGGTTTTCTTGTTGCAACGCTTATAAATTGCGAATCCTACCTTATTGATGATGCTTTTGAACGTTATTGCAAAACGCTCATACGAATATTCGACGAGATACTTGATACTGGTACTTACAAAGCACGTCATATTCAAATACCAGAAGTGCTACAGCTTCATGAGAATTTAGATTGTATCTGTTTCTCAATCCAAGGAAAACCTATTTCTGGTCTTCCAGAAGAAGAATGTAAACCAAAGATAAAACTTTCAGAATTGAGTAGGTTAGAGATAACTCCTAAGACATATGAGATATTGTTACCAGACTATAAGTTAAAGTTGCGTTTTGGAGCTCAGGTAAAAGCTATGTATGTTTTATTTCTCCTGCATCCTGAAGGTATTAGAATGAAGGAAATAGGTGATTATAAAGATGAATATAAAAATCTCTATTTCACATTCACCAACCGTTCGGATATGGATAGATTGCGTGATAGTATCGAGAAACTTTTTGACATGTGGACACCCAATGCGTTGAATGTAAAAAAGTCACAATGTCATACAGAATTAATGCGCGCTATCCCAGATTACAATATACGTCAATATTACGAAATAGAAGTCAAAAGAGGCCGCCCTCATAAAATACGATTAAATAGAAAATTAGTTTCCATACCAGAAAGTTTGCTAAAGCAAAAGAGTTTGTAACGTTACAAACTTTTGGTTAAGTTCCTAAAAAGCACTACCTTTGCACCGGCAAACAAAAAAGCTCCATTAACTTCCGATAATATAAATTACCAAGAATATGACACCCGAAGAAAAAGCACGTATCATCATTGACAACCAACTATCAGATGCTGGATGGCTGGTTATCGACCGCGATGAGTATACGCCTACTGCGCATGCTTGTGCTGTGCGTGAGGGACTTATGAACCTACATGGTGCTAATCTGGAAGCGGACTATTTGCTTTTCATCGAAGGAAAAGCAGTTGGAGTTGTAGAAGCTAAACGTGCGGAAAATCCTCTTGGAGAAGATGTGCAAGTGCAAGCTCTCAAGTATACTAAGAATCTTCCAAAATGGTGTGCAGCATGGTATATGCCTCTTCCTATTGTTATCTTGGCGAATAGCAAAACCATCTATTTCTATAATCAGCAATCTGATATGGAAGAGTTTGTAGAAATAGACAAGATGCCTACACCTAAAGAGCTCTGTAAACAACTCGGATTAACGAGTCTCTTCGCAGGACTTCCTGCACTTAATCCCAAAGGACTGCGTCAATGCCAAATTGATGCCATCCACGGTTTAGAAGATAGTTTTCGTGCAGGTCAAAAACGTGCTTTAATGATCCTTGCTACAGGAGCTGGAAAAACCTATACCGCTTGTTTGGCAGCATATCGTTTACTCTCTTATACGCCTATGCGCCGTGTGCTGTTCCTTGTGGATAGAAACAATCTCGGAAAACAAGCAGAAGGAGAATTCGGCACTTTCCGTTTGACGGAAACCAAAGAACCATTTAATACTATCTTCGGTGTTAGTCGTCTAAAGTCTAAAAATATCCCTGCGGATAGTAATGTTATCATATCCACTATCCAACGTTTATTCTCTGTTCTCAAAGGGGAAGATGTCAATGATATGGATGAGGAGAGCGATTTTGAAGATTCAACTTCGGCTCCAGTTGTGTTACCAACTAATCCGAACTTGCCACCTGATTATTTCGATTTGATTATTGTGGACGAGTGTCACCGTTCCATTTATGGTAGTTGGAAGCAAGTCCTTGACTATTTCCAACCTGCACGCATTATTGGTCTCACAGCTACGCCTGTGCCTGAAACATTGGCGTATTTCAATAAAAATGTAGTAGTCAACTATACCCTTGAACAATCTATCCGAGATGGTGTCAATGTAGATCATCGCACTTTCCGTATTCGTACAGAAGTTACTGAGAATGGTGGTGCTATCTTACAAGGTCAACAAACCGAACAAACTACTGTCTATACGGGTACTGTGGAAAATGTCGTTTGGCAAGAAAACAAAAACTACACCCGCGAAGAGCTCAATAGAAGCATCATTAATCCTGCACAAATTAAACTCATCTTACAGACATATAAAGATGCTGTCTATACCGAAATGTTCACAGATCCTCAACGTGAACCTAATTTTGATTATCTGCCCAAGACACTCATCTTTGCATTGAATGAGAACCATGCTAACAATATCGTCCAGATTGCCAAAGAGGTCTTCAACAGACATGACGATAAGTTTGTGCAAAAGATTACTTATTCTGTAGGCGATAGCAATGCACTTATTCGTCAGTTCCGCAACGATAAAGATTTTCGTATTGCAGTTACTTGTACTTTGGTTGCCACAGGTACGGATGTTAAACCTCTTGAGGTTGTGATGTTTATGCGCGATGTAGCATCCGAACCGCTATATGTCCAGATGAAGGGTAGAGGTGTGCGCACTATCGGCGATGACCAACTTCGCAATGTTACTCCTAATGCCTTCAGCAAAGACTGTTTCTTCCTTGTAGATGCCGTGGGAGTAACGGAGCGAATGAAAGTAACTCCTAAACCTGGTGATGGTCCTCGTCCTTCCATACCAACACTCAAAGAACTGCTTGAGTTACTCGCTCATGGCAATGTAGATGATAACAACTTGCGTATGTTAGCTGCTCGTTTGGCTCGTATCCATAACAAAGCAACTGAACAACAACGAGAGGAGTTCGCTGGATTGGCTTCTATCACAATGTCGCAACTATCGAAGAATATTTTCGAAGCATTAGAAGCTCAAACACTTCCTCCATATTCTGATGTTAACGAACCTAACTTAGAGCGCAAAGCACTTATAGCACTACTGATTAATAGCGTACAAGCTCGCAAATATTTGCTAATCATCAATGCAGGCTTTGTTAACTTACTACAGCCTGGTGAGGATAATCTCATCTATTGTGGTTTCTCCAAAGAAGAAGCTATTGCTACCACATCTGCATTTGAATCCTATTGCAACGATCACTGTGATGAGATAGAAGCACTCCGAATCATATACAACAATGACGGAGCACCTATCACGTTTGCTATGCTCAAAGACTTGCAAGAACGACTCAAGCAGTTCGATAGCAAGTTTACACTATCCAATCTCTGGCATTCATACGCAGTAGCGCGTCCTAACGAAGTAATAGTCTATGAGGCAGACCAGAAGAATGAGCGAGAAGCACTTACCAATCTCATTCAACTTGTCCGCTTTGCATGGCAAAAGATAGAACGACTGGAGAGCCTTTGTGCTGGTGCACACCAACGCTTTAGCCTCTGGTATGGACAAATGCAGCGTGAAGTTACTGCCGAGCAAATTGCGCTGATGAAACAGATTGTAGATTATATCGCAGCTAACGGCACCTGCCTAATCACTGATATTAAAGAATACGACAAAACCTTTGCAGCTAAATTGGTTACAGCCTACCAAGGCAAAGACAATGCAGATACTGCACTTCTATCGTTAGCGAAATTTATTATTTACAGAAAAATAGCATAATACAAGTATATGGCAAAAGAAGCACAACAACGCGAGCAATCGCTATCGCAAAAAGTGTGGCAACTAGCCACAGTTCTTTCAGGACAAGGAATTGGTTTTACAGACTACATCACACAACTCACATATTTGCTATTCCTAAAGATGGACGATGAGAATGTCCAACTCTTTGGCGAAGATTCCGCTATACCTGCGGGATTTCGTTGGCAAGATCTGTTAGCTTTAGATGGTCTTGAGCTTATCCACCAATACGAGGAGACACTCAATGTCTTGCAAAAAGAAGATAACCTTATCGGCACTATCTATACAAAGGCACAAAACAAGATTGACAAACCTGTTTATCTAAAAAAAGTTATTACGCTCATCAACGAAGAGCAATGGCTCGTCATGGATGGTGATGTCAAAGGTGCTATTTACGAGAGTATTCTTGAGAAAAACGGACAGGACAAGAAATCAGGCGCAGGTCAATACTTCACGCCTCGTGCACTTATCAAAGCAATGGTGGATGTCACTCGTCCTCGCATTGGAGAGACAGTTTCCGACCCTGCATGTGGTACAGGTGGTTTCCTCTTGGCAGCATACGACTACATGAAGGACCAATCACAGGACAAAGGCAAACAAGATTTCTTGCGCAACGAGGCACTATATGGTATTGATAATACAGCCCTGGTTGTTACCCTTGCTTCTATGAACCTATACTTGCATGGTGTTGGTACAGATCGTAGTCCAATTGCTTGCCAAGATTCATTGGAGAAGTCCCCTGAAAAATTAGTGGATGTAGTTCTCGCTAACCCTCCATTTGGAACTCGCCCTGCTGGTTCGGTAGAGATCAGTCGTGATGATTTCTATGTAGACACCAAGAATAACCAGCTTAATTTCTTACAGCA
>JAFZGC010000060.1 GCA_017555595.1 Paludibacteraceae bacterium
CGTAATCCGAAACTGTTTACTTACGGACTGAACGGACAAGCCTGTTTGAAGCAATTTTAACGCCTCCATTTTTAACTCTAATGACACTTTTGGTCTCATAATTAAGAACTTAATGTGTCCAAAAAATGGGGGTCAATACAACTTAATGTGTCCAAAAAATTGGGGTCAATACAATGTCGGGCTTCTGTATAGGTAACGAATAGTGCGGTTATTGTCTGGTAATAGTGCGGTAATAGTGCGGTGCGTCAGGGAAAATAGTGGTTGTTATTCAGTTTTGTACAAGCGATTTCGGGTGCAAAGGTAGGAAAAAGAAAACAAATAATCCTATACGTATAGGAAGTAGAAAGAAAATCTACAACAGAGAGGTGATTTTGGTGCGCCAGAAATCGGTTTTGGCATCGGTTCTACCCTCGTATTGCCATTGCGTGCGGATGGAGTCCTTGAACGCATTGCCATTCTTATCCAAGAAAACGGAGCGTATTAAACGCCATTGGACGAGTTTGGCATTATCCTCTAATTGGGATTTCTTAGAATGGATAAATTCGCTGAAAATCAAATATATCAGTCGTGAGAAGTCGGCATTGGCACTATGCTTGGGCGCACCCATAAATCGCCACAGATGTTCTTCGCCAGCTTCGCGCACGAAGATACCATCCGCCTCCAAATGGCGAAGAATAGACTCAAACAACGGAGCATGGTCATAGGCGTAGGTGCTACATTCGCGTAGAAGCATATTATAAGGTGAGTTAGTTGGTTGCTTGGTGGAAGAAAGAGCAACTACCTCCATGCCGAAATGTTTTTGGATTAGTTCCTCGCGAACGGCTTGATAATCAGCAATGAATTGCCGAATCTCCTTGTCGTGGTTGTAGTGCTTTTTGGTAAACCCGCGACAGCCATAATAGATGCCGACACTGGGGTCGTTGGTGCAAAACTCGATGAGAAACTCGTAGGCGCGGTGTCCGTCTTCGCTGTGCAAGACATCCACATGATACATCAGGAGGGCTTATCAATACCCGAAAGCAATTTGCCTGCGATTTCACATCTGCGCGCAGGGTCGTTGCCAACCAACTGAAGCATCTTGGCTTCGTAGGGTTTGGAAGCTTCTGATATGAGGTGTTGGCAAAAGTCCATTGCGAGTTAACCGAAATTTACTTAACGGCAAATGGCGCGAAAGAAACAAATTAAAAACTTTTATTAAGCAGAGATAGTATCTCAGATGGATGATACACCATATAATCGGGCTGAGCAGTTGCCAATTGTGCTTCGGTGCAGAATCCCCATGCGCATGCTACAAAAGGCAGGTTGGCTGCTTTGGCAGTTACTACATCTACGAGTGAGTCACCGATGTAGAGACAATTGACAGCTGACAATTGACAGTGGATAGTGGATAGGATGTCATATACGATTTGCGGGTCAGGTTTGCGAGGGATACCTACGCGCTCACCTAACACGACGTCAAAGGTGTCTGGGAAGAGTTGTGCGACAATCTTTTCTGTAGCTGCTTGGTATTTGTTCGAGGCTACAGCCAAGAAGTGACCTTGTGCTTTTAATGCCTGCAATAACTCAGGAATACCATCGTAAGGATGAGTGAGGTCGCAGTTATGTTCGTCGTAATAGGGGACAAAGTATTCACGCAGACGAAGAACCGTATCCTCATTGCGGTGCTCTTCTGGCAGCGCACGCTCGATGAGGGCATTGATACCATTGCCTACGAGGCGAGGGTAGTCCTCAATCTTGTGGGTTGGAAACCCGCAAGCAGACAACGCATAGTTGCAGGCTTGCCCTAAATCATCAATGGTATTGATTAGTGTTCCGTCAAGATCAAAAATTATAATCATGCCTTTAAACTCTAAACTGTAGCGGCATAGCCGCGTTCTATAAACTGTCAACTACGTTGACGAACTGCTTCGTACAACATTACGCCTGCGGCGACGCTGACATTGAGCGATTCGATTACTCCCGACATTGGGATACGTACCTGGTGTGAGCAGATACGCAAGTTGCCCTCGTAGATACCTTTCTCCTCGCTACCCATCACGATGGCTGTAGGCATGGTCATATCCACCTCGGTATAGTTGGCAGTAGCGTGCTCGGTAGCCGCCAAGACATTGAAGCCCGAGTCGCGGAGGAACTGCAAGCAGTGTTGCAGGTTATCCACCTTGCAGACTGGCAAGTGGTATAGAGCACCCGCAGATGTCTTCACGGCATCGCCGTTGATGGCTACGCTGCCGTGCGAACCTATAATAAGCGCGTCTGCACCCGCGCACGCACATGTACGAGCGATAGCACCGAAGTTACGCACGTCAGTCACGCCGTCAAGCACCATCAATAGTGGTGTCTTTCCTTCCTCGAAGAGGGTAGGGACGAGTGTCTCTACATTGCAGAAGTCAATTGGACTGAGGAAAGCGATAGCGCCCTGGTGATTCTTGTCGGTATATTGGTTGAGTTTCTCCACAGGTACTTTCTGCACGGGGGTAGTAGTGCCCATGAGTTTCTTCAATAGCTCTTTGCCGATGGTGGACGTCATATCGCGGCGAAGGAGAATCTTATCCAATGTCTTGCCCGCATCAATGGCCTCAATGATGGCACGTATACCGAAGATCATCTCCTTCTCAGGTGGACGACGAGTGGGAAAAGCTCCTTCGGAGCTATTAGACCGCTGCGCTGTCAGACCGCTACGCTGTCGAATCGCTACGCTGTTAGATCGCTGCGCTGTTAGATTATTTGTTTTTCTATCTTGATAATTCATAATTCTTAATTAATATTTGAGCCAGTTTAAGAATTTCTCAATATCTTCGTCGTATGCATAGCTGCCCTCCACGATGCGGTTGCCGTCGGCATCGAGTTGCACATAGTATGGTTGTGCATTGGATTGATAATGAGCACGCTGCATATGGCTCCACTTGTCGCCTACGGTTTTCAGCGTAACGGTCTTGCCATTCTCCTCCAACGTGATTGGCTCATCCAACTTGGTTTTGTCGTCCACGATCAGCGAGATAAGCACATACTTGTGCATATGCTCTGCCACCTCTGGTTTGCTGAGTACAGCAGCCTCCATCTTGCGGCAGTTGACGCAACCAAAGCCGTTGAAATCCAAGAATACAGGCATATTATTCTCTTTGGCATACGCCATACCCTCGTCATAATCGGTGAAGGTGATTTGTCCGTCGTGGATGGTCATGGTTTTGTATTCTGAGGTGAGAGGAGAAAGGTGAGAGGTTAGAGGCGCGGAAGAACCTGGCGTCATCACCCAGTCTTGAGTGCTCATTGGTGGTGCAAACGCAGAGATAGCGCGGAGTGGAGCGCCCCACAAACCTGGTACCATATACATGGCAAATGAGAGCGAGATAATCGCCAAGAACAATCGTGGTACGCTTGTCTTGCGTTGGTCTTCATCGTCGTGTGGGAATGAAATCAAACCGAGCAAGTAGCAACCTAGCAGCGAGAAGATCACTATCCAAAGCGATACAAACACTTCGCGGTCGAGGATATGCCAACCGTATGCCAAGTCAGCTACGCTGAGGAACTTCAACGCCAATGCCAACTCGAGGAAGGCGAGAGTCACCTTGAAGGTATTCATCCAACCGCCTGATTTAGGCAGTTTCTTCAATACGGATGGGAACATTGCAAACAATGAGAATGGCAATGCCAACGCAATCGCGAAGCCCAACATACCCATAGCAGGTGCGAGAAGCGATTTACCTGCAGCCTCTACAAGCAAAGTACCGATGATAGGACCTGTGCAAGAGAATGATACAATCACCAATGTGAATGCCATCAAGAGGATGCTGAGGAAACCTGTGGTATTGCTTGACTTGCTGTTGAGCGCAGTGGACCAAGAACTAGGCAAGGTGATTTCAAATGCACCGAAGAACGATGCGGCAAATAGCACCAAGATAAGGAAGAAGATGATATTCACTACTGCGTTGGTGCTCAAGGCGTTGAGAGCAGAAGCACCAAAGATGAGTGTCACAAGCAATCCCAAACCTACATAGATAATCACGATGCTCAGTCCGTAGAGGATAGCATCGCGCACTACTTGTGCGTTGGTAGTACCTTTGGCTGCGCCACCGCGTTTGATGAAGAAGCTGACAGTCATTGGAATGATAGGCCAAACGCATGGAGTGAAGATAGCCAATAGACCTCCCAGCAAGCCCATAAGGAAGATGAGCCAGATGGATTGTGTTTCGGACGCTTCGCTATCGGTTATCGGAGATTGGTTATCGGCAAGAGTAACAAACTCCCAAGTCTCAGGCGCGGTACACATCTTGTCGTCGCAAGCGTTGTAGCGCACGCGGACGGTGTCGGCTTTAGCGATAGTTTCAGTGAATGTACCTTCGTACTCGTCCATGTAGAATCCATCGCCGAGCTCGATGATGTTGAGGTGCCAGCCGTGTTCGATGGTAGCTGTCAGGCGAACGCTATCGCCTACTATTTCGCCCGTCCACTTGATGGGCTGTACTAGTTGTGCTTGTGCGGTCAATGCTATCGCGATAACCGCAAAAAATATGGTTGTTAAACGTTTCATATGCTTTGTTTTTTGGTATCTGGTATCTGGTGCCCAGCATCCATTATCTAGGGTTCGGATGGGATTAATTTATTGCCACGTCACTCGGCATGCGCCAGTCCCCTCGTGGCGATAGGCTAACGCCTACTACTTTTGGACCATCTGGCAGACAGCTGCGTTTGAACTGCTGCGTAAAGAAGCGGCGCATAAACACGTCCAGCCAATGCTCTATCACTTCCTCGTCATACACACCCTCAAAGGCCAGACTTGCCATATATGCTATCTTCTCGCGTGTGAAACCATAGCGTAGGAAATAGTACATAAAGAAGTCGTGCAACTCGTATGGACCCACTTTGTCTTCGGTTATCTGTGCTATATTACCATCTTCATCGGTAGGTAATAGTTCTGGCGACACAGGCGTATCTACGATGTCCAATAGGATTTTTCGTATATTTTCGCCGAAAATGTTTTCTGCGGCATATTGCACCATATAGCGAACCAAAGTCTTAGGTACACCTGCGTTCACACCATACATCGACATTTGGTCGCCACAGTAGGTTGCCCAACCGAGTGCCAGTTCGCTCATATCGCCTGTGCCAACTACTAATCCGTTGTATTTGTTGGCTAAGTCCATGAGTACGAGGGTTCGTATGCGTGCTTGTGCATTTTCGTAGGTTATGTCGTGCGTGTTGATGTCATGTCCTATATCTTGGAGGTGCTGAGTAGCCATTTCGCGGATAGGTATCTCGTGTATGCTGATGCCTAACTGCTCCATGAGGGCGATGGCATTGGTGTAAGTGCGGTTGCTGGTACCAAAACCAGGCATGGTGACACCAATGATTTGGCTACGACTATACCCCAAACGGTCTGCGGTCAATACGCAAACGAGTAGGGCTAGCGTAGAATCTAATCCGCCAGATATACCTATCACCAATGATGCTGCGTGTGTGTGCTGCCATCTGCGGAGCAAACCATGTACTTGCAGATTAAGCACATCCTCGCAATATTCATCTCTATTGTTGTGCTTTGGCAAGAATGGAGTTTTCGTGAAATGACGATGCAATGGTCCCTCGCCTCTAAACTCTAAACTGTAGGCGGATCCGTCCTCTAAACTGCGCTCTAAAGGAGCGACCTGTATATGGCGGTAGTGTCCGTGTTTGTCGTGGGTGAAATTGGTATTGCGTTGGCGGTCGATGCGCAGGCGCTCTACATCAATCTCCGAGATAATCATGCTGCTCTCCATCTGGAAGCGGTCGCCAATCTCCAGCATATCACCATTCTCTGCAATATAGGTGCTGCCCGAGAAGACGATGTCTGTCGTGGATTCGCCAATACCCGATGAGGTATATACATATCCGCAGTGCACGCGTGCGGACTGCTGTGTGATCATTCGTTGACGGAAGGCGTGCTTACCTGTCACGCAGTTGCTACTGGATAGGTTGAAAATAATCTCCGCACCTTGTATGGCAAGTTGTGTACTAGCGGGTAGGGGAGACCAGAGGTCTTCACAGATCTCAATACCAAAACTGTAATCTTTGGTTGAAAATAGCAAGTCAATGCCAAAAGGCACATCGTTGCCCCATAACTCGATGGTAGGTATGCGCGGACGAATATTATTTACGTTGTGCTCTAGCACATCGCGACCAGAAGAGAACCAGCGTTTCTCATAGAACTCGCCCGTATTGGGTAGGTTGATTTTGGGTACTACGCCCACCACATCGCCATCGGTCATGACGAATGCGCAGTTGTAGAGGTTGTTATCCACTTTGAGTGGCGCACCTATTAACACTATAATGGGTAGGTTACGCGTGTATGCGCATACGGACTCTAATGCTTTCAGAGCATCTTTCTGAAGTTGCTGGGTAAAGAACAAATCAGCACAAGTATAACCTGTGATGCTCAATTCAGGGAAACAAACCACTTCTACGCCTTCTTCGATGGCTTCTGTGATTTGCTTCTTAATCTCATTGGCGTTGTATTGGCAGTCAGCCACACGCATGTGTGGTACGGCGGCTGCCACGCGAACATATCCAAAATTTGTCTTCATACCGCTTTATATGCATAAATTAGCGTGCAAAATTACTAAAAAAAAACGAATTTTGCAATAAAATGCACTTTTTTTGCATTTTTTTTCAAAAATATTTGGTCATGTGCATTTTTTGTTGTACCTTTGCACTCGCTTTCGAAAAGGAAGTATGACATATGGTCACGGTGCTATCGTCTAGTGGCCTAGGACAACGGCCTCTCACGCCGTAAACCGGGGTTCGATTCCCCGTAGCACTACCAAGAACGACTATCCAAAAGGGTAGTCGTTCGTTTTTTTTGTGTCACGATAGAACTTATCGGCTAAGAGGTAGGAGAGGTCTCGGTGAGGATAAAACGCCTAATATAGCGGCGCAGGGTAGAGCGATTGGTATGTAACCTACGGACAATCTGACATTGTCGCATGCCCTTTGCTATTGCATTCCGAATATAGGCATCGTGTTTGTGTAGGCGAAAACAAATAGGATTTGTGGTGCTACCTTTGACTCGCCCTATGTGTTTGCCTTCGGCGCGAAGGCGAACCAAGGCTTCTTTGGTGCGTTGGGAGATGAGGTTGCGTTCGATCTCGGCGGATAGTCCAAAAGCAAATGCTAAAACCTTGCTCTGAATATCATCGCCGAGACGATAACCGTCTTTGATGGTCCATACGAAACATTCTTTGGACATACAGATGCTTAGTATCTCCATAATCATGTACAAACTGCGCCCCAAACGCGACAATTCGCTACAGATGATAATATCACCTTTTTGCGTTTTGCGCAGTAGTCTGCCTAATTGCCGTTTAGTGTAACTCTTTGTGCCCGAAATGGTTTCTTCTATCCAACCATCAATCGTGAGATGGTTCTGTTCGCAGAATCGTTGAATCTCAAATCGCTGGTTCTCGACCGTCTGCTTGTCGGAACTTACGCGAATATACCCGTAAATCATAGCGTTTTTTGCTATAAAGGTAAGCAAAAAAATGCAATAGGGCAAATAGTTGGATGTTGGATATAGGTGAGAGGCTATTGACTATGGGAAAGGTTATTCGGCGATTTCGCTGAGTTCGAGCCAACGCATTTCTGCCATATCCAGTTCCTCTTGCACTGTTTGATAGCGTTTAGAGACACGGGCTATCTCATCGGGTAGGGTGGCTCCTCCAGAGAGCAAGGCTTCCAGCGTAGCTTTTTCTTCTTCCAATGCGGGCATTCGTGTTTCCAGTTCTTCCAGCTCTTTTTTCTCCTTAAAACTCAATCGGCGTTTCTGCTCGATTTTGGTCTTCGTGCCTTTTGCCTCTATCTTTTCTCCTTGTAAGCCCTTCCCTTCAGGGAGGGGTTTGGGGGAGGCTTCTTTCTCCAACCGATACTGCGTATAATTACCAGGGAAGTCTTGCACCTTGCCTTGCCCGTGGAAAACGAAGATATGATCCACTACGCGATCCATAAAGTAGCGGTCGTGACTGATAACAATCAAGCAACCACGGAAATTCTTCAGGTATTCTTCAAGCACATTCAGTGTGGGGATGTCGAGATCGTTGGTAGGCTCGTCCAGGATGAGGAAGTTCGGGCTGCGCATGAGTACGGTGCAGAGGTGCAGTCGTTGGCGTTCGCCGCCCGATAGTTTGCCTACAAAATCGTATTGCTGGCTGGGCGAGAAGAGGAACATCTGTAGGAATTGGCTGGCGGTCATCTTTTCTCCGCCGCCCAAATCCACCACTTCGGCTATGTCGCGCACTATGTCAATGACTTTTTTGCCTTCGTCAAATTTCAGTCCTGTCTGCGCATAGTAGCCAAACCGCACGGTGCTACCTATATCCCATGTTCCGCTATCGGCTTCCACTTCGCCCAGCAGGAGTTTGATGAAGGTGCTCTTGCCCGTGCCGTTGTTGCCAATAATACCGAGTTTCTCGTAGCGCGAGAAGACATAGTTGAAGTGGCTTAGTATGACTTTCTCCTCGCCCGTGGAGGGGGATATGAATGCTTTGCACACATCTTTTGCTTCAAAAATCTTATTGCCTATGTACCCTGATTTTACGGATAGTCGCACATCGGCTTCTTGATGCTGCTGTTTGGCTTTCTTTTCCAGTTCGTAGAAATTATCGATGCGGTATTGTGCTTTGTGTGCGCGTGCTTGTGGCATACGGCGCATCCATTCCAGTTCGGTGCGATAGAGGTTGCGTGCTTTCTCTACTTCGGCTTGCTGTGCTTCTAGTCGATCTGCGCGTTTCTCAATGTAGTAGGCGTAGTTGCCGTGATAGGTATAGAGGTTGTGTTCGTCGAGTTCGAAGATATCGGTGCAGACATTGTCAAGGAAGTAGCGGTCGTGGGTAACCATCAGTATGGTAAGGGCTTTTTCGCCTCTTGTAGTACGATTACGGAGGTATTCTTCCAGCCATACTACTGTATCCAAATCAAGGTGGTTGGTTGGCTCATCCAGAAGCACGATGTCGGGTTCATCATCCAGTACATGTTGCAGGAGTAGTTTCTTCTGTTGTCCGCCGCTGAGTTTTTTGAAATCCTCGCCTTTAACCTCTAAACTGTAGCCGCTTGCGGCGTTCTCTAAACTATCAACAGTGATATGCTGGGGCAAATACCTCACTTTTAGGTCATTTCGCCATGTGATTTTGCCCTCGTCGTAATCGGTTTTGCCCATGAGGATGTCGAGCAGCGTACTCTTGCCTATTCCGTTGCGGGCAATGAGGGCAATGCGTTGTCCTTTGTTCACAGCAAAACTGATATTGCTAAACAATACCTTCGAACCCACCGACTTTGTTAGGTTCTCTACTAATAGATATGGAGTTACTGCTGCCATTTTCCCTGCCTTTAGCCTCTAACCTCTCGCCTTATCGCCTATTTAATGGTGTCTTCAGGCAATTGGAGCGTGTACAAAATAGCTTCAGCTTGGCGCAATGCCGTGCGTTTCTTTTGTCCTGCGGCGTATAGGAAAACTTCGGCAGTGACTATGCGACCCTTGACTTGATCTAATCGTGTGTGACTCACATATGGTCCACCCATGGCTTCGCCGTTGAGTATCTTCCATA
>JAFZGC010000061.1 GCA_017555595.1 Paludibacteraceae bacterium
ACAACTCGCAGATAAGATCCGACAAACATATCCCGATGTAAAAGTCGTTTTGACGCGTGATACCGATGTGTTTCTGCCATTGCAACAACGAGCAGATATCGCCAATAAAAATCATGCTGATCTCTTTATCAGTATTCATACCAATGCAGCTGAGAATCGTAATGCACAGGGGGCTGAGACGTTTATTTTGGGTACAGAGCGTATGGAAGACAACTTGGATGTCGCTATGCGTGAGAATGCCGTGATGAAATTAGAGGAGGATCAAACTGTATATCAAGGATTTGATCCAAATTCAGTAGAGAGTTATATCCTATTCGAACTCATGCAAAACCAGTATATGGACAATAGCCTTATTTTTGCTGAATTAGTGCAAAACCAGTTCGTGGGAACATTACAACGCGCGAATCGTGGTGTACGTCAAGCTGCGTTTTGGGTGCTTCTGAAGTCGGCTTGCCCAAGTGTGTTGGTTGAAATGGGATTTCTGAGTAATGTGGAAGAGGAGAAATGGCTTGCTAGTACAAATGGTAAGATAGGAATTGTTAACGGCATCTTTGATGCTTTTCAAAAATATTATAAAAAATGAAATATTCAAGAGAACTAAAGGTAGGTGTTTTGGCAATAGTATGCTTGGGCATCTTGTATTTTGGATTTAACTTCCTTAAAGGGGTTAATATCTTTTCGCCAACCAAGGCGTATGTCGGTACCTTTGAGCGTATCAATGGTCTAACAGCACAAGCCCCTGTGTATATTAAGGGGTATCAAGTAGGATTGGTTGAGAGTATTATGTATGATTTTACTGCAACTACGGCTTTTACTGTCAATGTATCCATTGATAAGGCTATTGAATTGCCGCGTGGAACACAAATGGCACTGGTGGCAGATGGGTTGCTGGGGGGAGCGGCTATAGAACTGCAATTACCTAGTATTCCTAATCGCGCTATGCCATACCAAAAAGGCGATACATTGCCAACCCAAATCGTACCTGGCTTAATGGATAACTTGCAAACAGGATTATTAGCTAGTTTAGATAGTCTGATTAATCAAGCAAATTTATTGTTAACGTCCTTAAACAACGAGGTGGACTCTGGTAGCTTGCATAATACGTTGCAGAATGTAGAACGTATAACGAATAATCTTACTGTTAGCAGTAGTGACATACGATCTTTGACACACAAGCAATTGCCTGCTTTGCTAACGAAAGTGGATTCTACAATGCAAGGTATACAAGAGATTGTTAGCGATGCGAACGCGGTAGATATCCAGCAGACGGTGACTAATTTGGATAATACTATCAATACGTTGAATGCTGCATTGCAATCGCATGATGGAACTTTGGGATTACTTCTTAATGATAAAACATTGTATGATAATCTCAATGGCGCATTACAAAACTTGGATCATGCGGTGCAGAATGTTGATACAATTATGATGTCGCTCAAAGCAAGACCATTTATACAGAAGAAACTACCGAAAAAGAACTAATTTTTCGAACGTCTAATTTACGAAAACTGCTAAAAATCCCCTAACTACTTGTGTATATGGTAGTTAAGGGGTTTCTTGTGAAACAATAGTTCGTGGAACAAATGAATGTTGAGTTATGAGTTTCAGTTACTTACGTGTTGATAAACTTTGTAATGCTAAGAAAATCAGTTGTTTGATTGTAACTTGTTGAATAGTTGGGATATATAAGAATACTAATTATTTGCTAACTACACGATATTTGGTCAATCAAAAAAAAAGCACTACCTTTGCACTCGATTTCGAAAAGAAGTCGCTTTTTTTTGCCTCTTTTCGTACACTATTAAGATAATCCATGCATCAAAATTGTAACATATTGTGGGCGCAATGCCAGCAGATTTTGCGCGATAACCTCTCGCAGAGTGCATACCAAACATGGTTTGCGCCTTTGTGTGCACTGCAATATGAAAACGATGTACTAGTTTTGCAAGTTAAGAGCCAGTTCATCGTGGAGTATATTGAGGAAAATTATCTTGATTTGCTCTCGCGCGTATTAAGAAAGGTGTTTGGACCTGCAGTACGACTTGAGTATCGTATTATGCTAGCTGGAAGCAGTATTGATGTTCCAAGCGAACCATTGCGTGAGTCAATATCACGGGGGAAAGCAGAGAACTACGCACCTGTGCAAGAAACAAAGGATACTTGGGAATCGCAATTAAATCCACAATATACTTTTGAGAATTTTATCAAAGGTGAACCTAATAAGTTGGCGCGTGCAGCAGCAATAGAGATTGCTAAAAATCCAGGTAAGACAATTTTCAATCCTCTTTTCTTGTTTGGTGGTAGTGGCGTGGGAAAAACGCACTTAGCTTATGCTATTGGTAATGAGGTGGAGCGCCTTAATCCAAATGCACGTGTGCTGTATGTGGCGGCAAATACCTTCAAATTGCAGTTCCAAGATGCTGTCAATCGAAACCAGGTGCCAGATTTCTTGATGTTCTATCAATCGGTAGATTTGCTTATTGTGGACGATATACAATATTTCTCCGATTTAAACGGAACACAAGATATGTTCTTCCAAATATTTAACTATTTGCAACAAAGCCACAAGCAATTAATTTTAACTTCCGATCGTAGTCCTATGGAGCTTCGAGGAATTCAAGAACGTTTGTTGTCGCGTTTCAAATGGGGATTAGCTGCCGAGATTACGCGTCCAGATTATCCTTTGCGCCGAGATATATTGGCGTATCATATCAGAAAAGATGGTGTGAAGTTAAGTGAGGATATCGTGGAATATATTGCGTCGAATGTATCGGATAACGTGAGAGATTTAGAGGGTGTTTTGGCAAGTCTATTGGCTTATTCTACATTGACAGATAGCGCAATAGATATGGCTTTAACAGAGAAGGTGGTAGGACGTTTGGTACAATTGCATCCAAAAACTTATTTACCAATGGATATTGCTACCACAGTATGTCAGCATTTACATATGCCAGAAACGGTGCTAACGGCCAAAACTCGTCAAAGAGATGCTGTGAAAGCGCGCAATTTAACTATGTTTTTAATAAAAAAATATACGGATTGTTCGTTAGCCGAAATCGGTAAATATGTACACCGAGACCATGCTACTGTAGCACATTCGCTTAGTACGATAGAGGCTCAAATGGGGTACGATGCGGTACTTCGCCAAGAGGTGGCAACCATCGAACGACAATTAGGTAGATAAATTATGATAAGTGATATATTTACTTTTTAGGGCGCTCTTGCATTTTGTTGCAGGGGTGTTTTTCTTTTTGTCACCCGCTTCTGCCGTTACCATTCTGTTACCATTCCCGTACCATCCTTTACTTTGCCTATGATTTGACAATCATTTGCTGCCAGAGAGAGGGTGCGTTGGATAAATTTTAATGCGGTTGCTCTTATTTTTATTAAAAATATTTGTTCACTTGCAAAAAAAAGCGTAACTTTGCACTCTAATTGATAAAACATTTTACGGAATTTATAAAAATAGAAATATGAAACGAACTTTACTATTTATTTTCTGCAGTTTCTTCGCGTTGGCGATGGCTGCGAAAGATGTTACGCCTGCGGCTTCATTGCCTGCATATTATGAGAAAATTGATGGCAAATCAGGTAAAGCACTCTTTGACGCGGTGCAAACAGTAACTAAGACTGGCTATTCATCATTAGGGTACGATGGTCTATGGTCTGCATACAAATATACTGACTTGCACGAGAATGGTTATGTATGGGATATGTATAGCGATTGCACTTGGAAGAGTATCAACTCTAACCATTGTGGTAACTATGATGCTGAGTGCGATTGCTACAACCGTGAGCATTCTATTCCTAAATCTTGGTATGGTGGCACTACTAGCGGTCCTGGTTGCGATATCTTCCACCTCGTTCCTACCGATGGTAAAGTAAATGGTGTGCGTAGCAATTATCCTTTTGGTGAAGTGTCAAGTGCTGATTATAATAAGCATGGTAATAAACGAGGTTCAGCCAAGAATATCACTATCACAGGCGGTAATACCATTGCGGGTAATACAGGTGCTTCTATTTCTGCATCAGGTACTGTGTTTGAACCACGCGACGAGTACAAGGGTGACTTCGCTCGTGGCTACATGGGGGCTTTGCTCAAATGGGCAGGTGAAAAAGCTTTTACAGATGGTGAAGGTAGCAAAACTTTTACCTCCAACTATTCTACAGGCTCTTTCGGTTTGACCAAATATGGCGTAGCTTTGCTCATGAAGTGGCACCGTCAAGACCCTGTGTCACAAATGGAGATTGACCGTAACAATGGTATTCAACAAACGCAAGGTAACCGTAACCCATTTATTGATTATCCTTACTTGGCAGAGTTTATTTGGGGTGAGAAGGCGGGGCAAACGCTTGATTTGGATGACCTGATTACTGCATATGACTCTCGCTTTGTTCTTGGTGAGAGCAATGGTTATCTCAAGGGTAGTAGTACAGTTGATCCTGAAACCAAATGTACTATTACATGGCTTGTTAATGGCGAAGTATATACAGCAGGCAATCCTACTACCACTGTTAATAAGGGTGGAGTGGTGCCTATTCTACCTACTGCCCCAAAGTCATGCGATGAGATTAGTAGCCAATTTGTAGGATGGTCAGAATATGAGATTTCGGGCAGTACAGATAATATCCCAACTGATTTATTTTCCAATGCTGACGATGCTCCAGACATTACTCAAAATACCATTTTCCATGCGGTGTTTGCACAATTAGAAGAGGAGGAAACCACAGTATCTACTCCTGCCACAATCGCTATGAATTTGAACGACACACAAGGCTGGACACTTTCTGGTTTGATTAAGGATTCCAAACATTGGAGAATGGTTACTGGTGCATATATTGAATCTCCTTCTTTGGATGCTAGTAAGATTACTAGTGTTACCATCAATATGCGTACTTATGGCGGTGCTACATATAAAACCATTGAGTTCTCAATGGCTGGTAAGAAAATAGGAGAATTATCAGCATCTAATAAAACTCTCAACGATTATACTTGGAAACCGACTACTTCTCTGACTGGTGTAGGAGCGCTTCGTTTCTCAAGTAATACAAATACTACTGAGTTTGGTCCTGCATTGAGCAGTATTACTATTGAAACAACTGGCGGCGGTACAGGTACCACTACGACTTACAGCTACTCTCGCTATATCACGTCTTGTCAAGGTACTTCGGATATTGATTCTGTCGAAGTGCCAACTCAGGTATGCAATAAAATCATCTCCAATGGCCAACTTCTTATTGAGTACAACGGAGTGTATTACAATACATTAGGTCAACCAATGAAACCTTGAAACGTTGGAACTTTGAAACAATGAATAATCTTTCTGAAGAAATACGCGCGCTTTGTCGCGAAAAGAACGCCATCATCATGGCGCACTATTACCAACGCCCTGAGATCCAGGATGTGGCAGACTTTGTAGGCGATTCCCTCGCTTTGGCACAACAGGCAGCTAAAACCGATGCCGATATCATCGTCATGTGTGGCGTGCATTTCATGGCAGAGACGGCTAAAATTCTTTGTCCAGACAAGAAAGTCCTTATTCCTGCACCCGAGGCTGGTTACTCATTGGCAGATAGCTGCAAGGCCGCAGACCTCGCAGCATGGAAGGCTGCGCACCCTGAGCACATGGTTGTGTCTTATGTCAATACCAGTGCGGCTGTCAAAGCGCTCACCGATGTAGTGGTGACTAGCAGCAATGCGCTGAAGATTGTCAATCAGTTGCCTGAGGACAAGCCCATTCTCTTTGGTCCAGACCAAAACCT
Organism: Paludibacteraceae bacterium; assembly: GCA_017555595.1. GTDB lineage: Bacteria > Bacteroidota > Bacteroidia > Bacteroidales > Paludibacteraceae > Colicola. The sequence goes on from JAFZGC010000061.1 coordinate 5,764, forward strand.
TGGAGGCTATATTAATAAGATGACTGGCAGGAAGATGGATCTTTGGAATGGCGGTTGCCATGTGCATGCTCGCTTCTCAGAGGAAGCATTGCTTGCGCTCAAAGAGCAATATCCTAACGCTCCAATACTAGCACACCCAGAGTGCAAAGCCGCAATATTACAACATGCTGATGTGATTGGTTCTACCCAAGCATTGTTGGATTACTCCAAGAAAAATCCAGAGTACAAATCTTTCCTTGTAGTGACAGAAAGCGGTATTCTCCACGAGATGCAGAAAGCATGCCCAGAGGTAGAGTTTATTCCTGTTCCTGCTGAAGGTGGAGGGTGCAACGAATGTGAATACATGCGTATGTGCACATTGCAGAATCTCCTCGATTGTTTGTTCAATGAAAGCAACGAAGTGATGGTGAATGAAGCAGTAGCAAAAGATGCTCTCCGTCCTATCCAACGCATGTTGGAGATGAGTTAAATTCCCCACTCGCACCACACAATAACCACACAATAACCATACAATAACCACACAATTCGAGGCCCCTACGAATGCCTAATGTAGCACTCTCTTAGAAATTATCCTATACCTTTGCTCTGCGGGCAAGCGAGAATTGATACTCTAATCCGCCTTCTTGGCGATTGACTGCGGTGATGTTACCTCCATGGAATATCACCGCATGTTTTACGATAGATAGCCCTAATCCTGTGCCACCCACTTTGCGGCTGCGACCCTTATCCACGCGATAGAAGCGCTCAAAAATATGAGGCAATGCTTCGTTGGGTATTCCCTGACCATTGTCGCTAATGCTGAAATACAGATTTGCAGGGTCTTGATTGGTGAGTTGGATAGATATTTCTGCCTTATCTACATAGTTGATGGCATTGTCTACGATATTGTGGAAAATGGAGTATAGTAGCGTATAGTTGCCTGTAATAATCAAATGTTTAGGTATGTTGTGAATAATAGTTGCACCCGCATTAGATGCACGCAACGATAGGTCTTGCACCACATTCTCCACGATGGTATGCAAGTCCAGTTGCAGACGGTTGTAGAAGTCGGTTTGGGTATCGAGTTTGTTGATTGTGGAGATATCTTCTACAAGGTTAGCAAGGCGACCAGACTGCTGGTAGGCACGCTCGATGAACTGACGGCGTTGCTCTTCGTCCATGTCAGGATGCATAAGGATAGTCTCCAATGCCCCACGGATACTTGCCACAGGCGTTTTGAGTTCGTGACTGATATTCTGCGTCAGTGTAAGGCGCTGTTGCTCACGCGCTTTGTTGATCTTGCGCTTGTAGATGGCATACAAAATACCGCCTATGGCGATAATGCCTATTCCTATGATAATCCAGATATTCATGCCTCTAACCTCTAATCTATAAACATATATCCATAGCCAGACTTGGTCACTATATGTTTGCTATATTGTCCAAGTTTGCGGCGAAGGTGGGTGATGTGCACATCTACCGTGCGCTCCATCACATAGCCATTGCTGTCCCACACATTCTTCAAGAGATGCTCGCGTGAGAGTATTTGTCCGCGATGGGTGAGCAAGTAGCATAGCAGTTCTATCTCCTTGCGGGTCATGACTACCGTTTCACCATCCACTTTGAGCGACATGTCAGCTCTGTTCACTTCTATTCCCTCAAATACGATGCAGTCGTTGCTAATTGGTCTTGGTTCTTGGTTCCTTGTTCCTTGTTCTGCCGTCCTGCGCAGTACTGCTGCCACTCGCGCCAGTACTTCGGCAATACGGAATGGCTTGCTGATATAGTCATCTGCACCTAACTTAAATCCCTGTAGCACAGAATCTTCGTCACTCAATGCAGTCAAGAATATTATCGGTGGCAAATTGTCAGATTGTAGATTGTCAGATTGTAAATGTTTTGCCATCTCCAATCCTGACATCTTGTCCATCATAATATCCAGAAGAATCAGATCGATCTCATGATTCTTAATGCTGGATTCAAAATTCTCTAAGGCTTCTTCGGCGCTATGGGCGATGAGGGTTTCGTAGCCTGCTTTCTGCAACGAATAGGAGAGGATCATACAGATATCCTCTTCGTCATCTACTATCAGTATGCGTTGTTTGGTCATAAAGGTGTGATTTTGCTGCAAAGGTACTAAAAATATTTGGCTTAACCAAAAGGGTATGCCAAAATTGTGACACACCCTATTTGCTTTATTTATTTTTCTGCTTGTTCTTCTTCTTGCTTTTGTTGTGCTTCTTTGCGGTCTTTGATGGCACTGATTACAAAGAAAGGACCAACAAATACTACAATCATGCCAATAGCAAGGAACAATAATGAGATATCTTCCATAATTCTAAATTTTTGATAGTTAAACTTACTTTTATCGGACGGCTGCGCCTATTGGTTAATGGACGCTGCGATATAGGATATAGGTGAGGTAACTACCAAAAACTATGAAATGGGAAGGATATTTGTTCTGTTGGTAAACTAAGTGGCACGATGCTAGATGCTGCCACTATTCGATTGATACTGTGCGATATACTGCCCGCTTGACGCAGCAATGCGGCATGTTGTTGATGCTCGTTACTACGCACTTGCCACGAGTTGGAGATGCGTTCATGGCGGCGTGTACGCAGGCGATTCTCTTGGTTGTTGCTACATAGCTGATAGGAGGATGTGATGGCATCCGTCCAATCGTATTGCTGCTGCAAACGCTTGGCATAGTCATCCGAAATGTCATTGATAACGGACAACATACTAATTACCTCCGATTGATAGGACGTATCGTTGGGGATAGACAACTCGGTTATATGCGGAGAAGTATATAATCCGATTATCAATAATAATATGTGGCGCAATTCCTTCACAATGATGATGAATCCAAATTCGTGTGCAAAATTACTAAAAAAAATCCATTTAGCAAATTATTTAATGATTTCTTAACACATTCTTCCCAACTATACAAAAAACTTGCTCATGTCATAAAAAAGTATTACCTTTGCGAAGAATTTTTAGAAACTACAAGTGAACGCATACGAATTGGCATACGAATATGTGCAGCATACCAATCGCTGCATCTTTCTGACGGGTAAGGCAGGAACGGGGAAAACCACGTTCCTGCGTCGCCTTAAGCAGGAATGCCCCAAGCAGATGGCGGTCGTTGCTCCGACAGGTGTGGCGGCCATCAATGCCGAGGGAGTGACCATTCACTCGCTCTTTCAGCTGCCACCGCAGGTGTTTTTGCCTACGCCAGAGGCGCGGAAGCAACTCTTTGCCGAGATGCAGATGCGCTCTCAGAAGCAACGCGTACTGCGTAACATGGAGTTACTCGTGATAGACGAAGTGAGTATGGTGCGTAGCGATTTGCTTGATACGATAGATGCGGTACTGCGCCATATCAAGCACCGCCCTAATCATCCGTTTGGCGGGGTGCAGGTGTTGTTTATTGGAGACCTGTTCCAATTGTCGCCTGTGGCGCGCGAACAGGAGTGGCGACTGATGCAGCCCTACTATGAGGGTGCGTATTTCTTCCAGGCGCAGGTGTTTCGCGAACTACGTCCTGTGTATATCGAACTGGACCATGTGTTTCGCCAAACGAATATCGACTTTGTAGAGATACTCAATCAGGTGCGCAATAATGCCCTCACAGTGCAATCCTTGCAGGTGCTGAATACGCGCTATATGCCAAATTTTGAGCCTATAAAGCAACAGGAGCATTATATCACGCTCTCCACGCACAATAGCAAGGTGGATGCGATCAACCATCGCGAGATGGAGGCACTACGTGGCAAAGCATATACCTATCAAGCCAAGGTAAAGGATACCTTTCCAGAATCGATGTTCCCTATGGATATGGCACTCACGTTGAAGGTGGGGGCACGGGTGATGTTTATAAAAAACGACTCGTCGCAAGAGAAACTCTACTACAACGGCAAACTGGGAGTGGTGACTTCGCTATCGAAGGACGCTATCAATGTCACTTGTGAAGATGGCACGGTGGTGGATGTGCATACCGAGACTTGGGAGAACATCCGCTATAATTCGGATACGGGGTCAGACACTATCACACCAGAGGTGATAGGCACCTTTACGCACTTCCCATTGCGCCTCGCGTGGGCGATTACGATCCATAAGGCACAGGGCCTGACCTTCGACCGTGTGGTGATAGATGCCGCTGATGCGTTTGCTGCAGGGCAGGTGTATGTCGCCTTGTCGCGCTGTCGCAGTTTGGAGGGAGTGGTGCTGCTCACGCCTATTCCAAGTAGGGCGCTGACGAATGCAAGAGAGGTGCTGTATTTTACAAATAATCAGTCGGATTTGCAGACGACAGCCAACTTGCTGCCCGCTGCTCAACAAGACTATTTGATGATCTTGCTATGTGCGTTGTATGACTTTAGCGAACTGCTTAGCCGTACGTTTGCGCTATCGAAATTGGCAAGCAAGATGACTTCGCTGCAAAATAATGATGAGAGTTATTTTCTGGATATAGTAGCCAACTTACAAGATTTGCATGGAGTAGGGCAGCGCTTTCAGCAACAGTTGCGACAACTGGTATTCTCTGCGCAAGTGGATAAACTCAGCGAGCGACTTTTGGCTGCATCGCAGTACTATGCTCCTAAATTGTTGCAATTGCTAAAGATGATATCCGACTGTCCGCTCCGTAGCAATGACAAAGACGATGCCACATTGCTAAAGCAGGCGCTGATAGATATTTACGCCGCTCTGTCTCGTACGGCGTATATGCAGATACAGGTGGCGAAAACGCCTACGGTGGAGGGGTATTTTAAGGCGCGTGATAAGTTCCAATTGAAAGAACCTAATATCACCATCTACACGGCTCAACGCAAAGTGCGTAGCGATTCTACGGCGTTCAAAACGTTACAACTTTTCTATGCTGGCTATACAATTCCTCAGATAGCCAAACTACGTAAAATCACTATCCGAACGGTAGTGAAGCATTTGCGCATTTTCCTTGATCAAGGTATTATTCATATTTCCGAATTCGCCCTCTTTGATCAACAACTTCTCAAGTCCTAACCTTTAACCTTTGGACTTTTTAGTTCTTGGCACGATTTTTGTATTTGTGTCTATAACTTTATAACCCATAACCAAAATAATAACCTCCTATGAAAACTAATCCGTTTCGTCTTCCTGAGTTGGGCTATCAACTCACAGATCTCGCTCCAATGATGAGCAAACAAACTCTATCTTACCACTACGGTAAGCATTTTCAAACTTATGTTGATAATCTCAATCGAATGGTAAATAACTCTCATTTTGAGGGACTTAGTATTGAGGATATCGTTCGTAAAGCGCCTGAAGGACCGCTAGCTAATAACGCAGGACAAGTACTTAATCACCAACTCTTTTTTGAACAATTTCTTCCTGCTAAAGATGCAAAGATACCTTCTGGCGAATTGCAATTCTTAATAGAACAATCGTTTGGATCATTTGATGCTATGCGCGAGAAAATGAATAAGGAAGCTAAAAGTTTCTTTGGCTCAGGTTGGACATGGCTTGCAATGAATGAAGAGGGAAAAATGATAGTACTGTCGCTCCCAAATGGAGATAATCCGTTACGTCATGGATGGAAACCAATTCTTACTATCGATCTCTGGGAACATGCGTACTACCTTGATTATCAAAATCGAAGAACTGAATATTTAGAAAACTTTTGGTTATTAATTAATTGGAGAGTAATCTCTAAACGAATTGTCTAAACGAGTAATGAAGTCACCAACTTATAAAAGCAAAGTGTATATGTGGTTTGAGGATATAAGTGAGCGCCTATGGGAGCGCGTTAGGAGCAAAGACTCCAACTTATCACTAAGAATAGCTTTTCGCTATTGGTTACTCCAATGCGAGACTCCATGGTAAATGATTGGCTATTGATATATGCAAATAAAATCGTACATTTTGTGCGATTTTATTTGCATATATAAGAAAAAAGCAGTACTTTTGTGGCGAATATACGAATTAATGTTGAACGAATGTAAACTATTAGAATAAGATGCTGATTACACTTATCGCAGGAGCAAGACCTAATTTTATGAAGATTGCTCCGCTTATTAAGGCCATCCAAAAGGCACATGCCGCTGGGCAAGACGTACATTATCGCCTCGTACATACTGGGCAACACTATGATAAGAATATGTCCGACACCTTCTTCGAGGAGTTGGGTATTCCTATGCCGGATGTCAATCTGGGTTGTGGCGGGGGTACACAAGCTGAGCAGACCGCTAATATCATGGTGGCATTTGAGAAGGAGTTGATAGCATATCCTACCGACCTCGTGCTCGTTGTAGGCGATGTTACAAGCACTATGGCATGCTCCATCGTCGCTAAAAAACTCAATACCAAAGTATGTCACGTGGAGGCTGGTATCCGAAGTTGGGATCTCAGTATGCCTGAAGAAATCAACCGTATGGTTACTGACTCGTTGGCTGATTATATGTTTACTACCAGTGAAATCGCGAATAAGAATCTTATCTTGGCTGGCGCGCAATTCGCAGACTACGAGCAGAATAAGCAATCACAATACTACCATGTCTCACATACCGCAAACGCGTTGCCAGAGGAGCAATATGCTGCTGTGAAGACCCCACAATTGGTGTGGTGGGTAGGCAATGTGATGATAGATACCTTGCTTGCAAATCGTGAGAGTTTCCGAAAACCTGCTGTGTTTGATGCGTTGGCGTTGCAGGAGAAACAATATGTGGTGATGACCATGCACCGCCCCGCTAATGTGGACGAGGAGCAACACCTCAAGGCACTCATGGAGCAGATTATCACCAATGTGCATGGTTTGCCTATCATCTTCCCAATCCATCCTCGTACTGCGAAGATTTTCTACAACCTCTGGGGCGATGAGGAGCAACTCAAGAAACTCTTCCCTAATTTGCATATCGTAGAGCCAATGGGCTATCTAGAGTTTAACTATATGGTCGAGCATGCCAAGGCTGTTGTTACAGATTCGGGTGGTATCACCGAGGAGACTACTGTGATGGGTGTGCCATGTATCACGCTTCGCGATAATACCGAGCGCCCAGAGACCTGCACTGTAGGTACGAATATGCTGATCGGTACTAATCCAAACGCTATCAAGCCTGCTTTGGATATCCTTTTTGCCAACGAATGGAAGCAAGGGGCTATCCCTGCACTCTGGGATGGACACACCGCAGAGCGCATCATCGATATCCTAATCGATAAACACTAAACAGTAGCGGCTACCCCGCGTTAACTAAACAACAAATGAAGTACATAGGCATCATACCAGCACGCTATGCCAGCAGCCGTTTTCCTGGTAAACCATTGGCGGAGATTTGTGGCAAAACCATGATTCAGCGCGTGTACGAACAGGCATCCAAAGTGCTTGACACCGTGATTGTGGCTACAGATGATCAGCGTATCTACGATTGCGTGAAGAACTTCGGTGGTGTGGTATATATGACCTCCAAGGAGCATCGTTGTGGTACCGACCGTATCTGCGAGGCGTACCAATTGTATAAAGAGGATCCTGCTTTTTCGCCTCTTACCTCATTGTCTAATAGTTCTGATTATGATACTGTTGTGGTTAATATCCAAGGTGATGAACCATTCATCCAACCAGAACAGATTAAGGCCGTGATGGATTGTTTCCCTACGGACATCGCTACCTTGGCAAAACCCTACACGGCTGAGGATGACATACAAGAGTTGATGACCCCCAATATTGTAAAGGTCGTTTTCTCGCAACAAACGGGTGAAGCATTGTATTTCTCACGTAGCGTAATTCCATATTTGCGTGGGGTGGAGCAGAGCGAATGGCTATGTAATGGGCAGTATTACAGCCATATCGGGTTATATGCCTACCGAGCAGATGTGCTGATGCGTATCACCCAAATGCCTCAGACTCCATTAGAACTGGCGGAGAGCTTAGAGCAACTGCGTTGGCTGGAAAACGGACTCAAGATTAAGGTGGCGGTTTCGAATACCAAATCCATAGGTATTGATACTCCTGAAGACTTACAACAAGCAATAGAATATTTTCAAATCATTAACCAATAACCAATATCCAATAACCATAAAAAAATATAACTATGGCAATTAACAACACACCAACTCCCCACATTGGGGCACAATATGGCGAAATCGCCGAGACCGTCATCATGGCGGGCGACCCTTTGCGCGCAAAAGTGATGGCTGATAAATATTTGGAAAATCCTGTTCAGTTTAATAACGTTCGTGGTATGCTCGGTTTTACTGGCACACACAAAGGTAAACGTGTGAGTGTGATGGGACACGGTATGGGTATCCCTTCGATAGGTATCTACTCCTATGAGTTGTACAACTTCTACGACGTGAAGACTATCATTCGCGTGGGTAGTTCGGGTAGTATTCATAAGGACTTGCACGTGGGTGACCTCGTAATTGCTATGGGTGCTTGCACCAACAGCAACTATGCTGCGCAATATGAACTGCCAGGTACTTATGCACCAATCGCAGACTTTGATCTCTGCCGTCGTGCTGCTGAAGCGTGCGAGAAGTTTGGCTATCGTTATAAGGTGGGCAATGTGTTTTCATCCGATACCTTCTATACCGAGAATGCACACAACGACAAATGGATCAATATGGGCGTTTTGGCAGTAGAGATGGAGGCACCTGCGCTGTATATGAATGCCGCTCGTGGTGGTAATAAGGCATTGGTAATCTGCACAGTATCGGATAATATCCTTACTGGCGAAGCTACTACAGCAGAAGAACGTCAGAACAATTTCACCCACATGATGGATGTGGCTTTTGAGTTAATCTAAATAAGTGCCTGCCAACGGTACTTCTCAAAAAGGAAAGAGTGCTCCTTGTGGAGTACTCTTTCCTTTTTTGCGGAAAGTGAGGGATTCGAACCCCCGGTACACGCAATGTGTACACCGCATTTCGAGTGCGGCTCTTTCGACCACTCAGACAACTTTCCTCATTTCAGCGTGCAAAGGTACAATATTTTTTGCATATACGCAAGTTTTGAGCGAAAAATTAAGTTTCTTTTCTTACTCTGTTAAGATTTTATTCAATAGGTGAAGTGCTCCGCCAATAGTCTTTACTTGTTGTATTACTACATAACGTTTACCTGTCGTTTTTCCCTGACGGTCTTTATCTTCTACCAACCGACAACGGTCAACGCGTGTACAAACATATTTCAAAATCTTATCAAACATCTCCGATTGGAAATACTTAGGATTATGTGTAATGAAATATAGTGACATACGCTCTTGCTTTAGAATCACTTTCTCTATACCCATCTTGCAGCACAACCAACGCAAACGCACCACGTTCAACAGCTGCTCCGCCTCCTCAGGCAATGGGCCAAAACGGTCAATCAATCGTTTCTGGTATGCAAGAAGAGTATCTTCACTGCTCAGATTATCCAATTCGCGGTATAAACTGATACGCTCGGAGATGTTTTCGATATATGTAGGTGGAAACGACAGGGGTAAATCGCTTTCTAATAGGCTATCGTTGCACCAATATTTGTGTGGTGTAGAGTTGTTTAGACTGGTGTAGACTGGTGTAGAGTTGTCCGAAACCGACGATTCCATCATTTCTTCTCGAATTTCTTCTACGGCTTCATTCAGGATGCGCTGATAGGTGTCATAACCTAAGTCAGAGATGAATCCACTTTGTTCAGCGCCCAGCATATTGCCTGCACCACGGATATCCAAGTCTTGCATTGCCAATTGGAAACCCGATCCCAATTCTGCAAAAGTAGTCAACGCATCCAATCGGCGGCGGGCATCGCTGGTCAGCAGCTCTTTGTCTGGTGTAACTAAATAGCAATATGCTTTGCGGTTGGAACGCCCCACGCGTCCGCGCAATTGGTGTAAGTCAGATAGACCATAGTGTTGCGCGGAGTGTATAATAATTGTGTTGACATTCGGAATATCCACACCCGATTCGATAATGGTTGTGGAGATGAGGATGTCGTAGTCGTAGTTGATAAATGCCTCCAATCGTTCTTCCATTTCGCCCGCAGGCATTTGTCCGTGTGCTATCACGGTACGTGCCTCAGGACATAGACGTAAAATGCGGCTTTCAATGCGTGGCAACATCTCAATACGATTGCATACTACGTATATCTGTCCGTTGCGCTGCATTTCCAGCTGAATCGCCTCTTTGATGATATCTTCATCATCGAGTGTAATACACTCTGTAAGAACAGGATAGCGATTGGGTGGGGGCGTGTTGATGATGCTCAAGTCGCGAGCTCCCAATAGCGAGAACTGCAATGTACGAGGGATAGGGGTAGCGGTTAGCGTCAGTACATCCACATTCGTGCGAAGGGACTTGAGTTTCTCTTTTACGGCCACACCAAACTTCTGCTCTTCGTCGATGATGAGCAATCCCAAGTCTTTCCACTCTACCTGTTTGCCAACCAGTTTGTGTGTACCTACGAGTACATCTATTTTTCCTTCTTTGAGGTCGGCAAGCAGTTCTTTCACTTGCTTTGGAGATTTGCTTCGGCTGAGGTATTCAATCCGCACGGGGAAATTGCGGAATCGCTCGCGGAAGGTATTATAGTGCTGCATGGCGAGCACGGTAGTAGGCACTAATACAGCCACTTGTTTTCCGTCGGTAGCCGCTTTGAATGCTGCGCGCATTGCCACTTCTGTTTTTCCAAATCCTACATCACCGCAGACCAGTCGATCCATAGGCATGGGGCTTTCCATGTCGTGCTTGATGTCCAGCGTAGCTTTGGCTTGATCTGGGGTGTCTTCGTAGAAGAACGATGCCTCCAACTCGTGTTGCATATAGCCATCAGGCGAATAGGCAAAGCCTTGCTGCTGTTTGCGGGTAGCATAGAGGCGAATCAAATCGCGGGCGATATCTTTTACCTTGTCCTTGGTGCGCTCTTTCATACGCTCCCAAGCACCTGAACCTAATCGGGAAACGGTAGGGGAACTGCCTTCACGCCCCTTATATTTGGAGATGCGGTGTAGATTGTGTATGCTCACAAAAATAGTGTCACCATCGCGATAGGTTAGTTTGATAGTTTCTTGTGGACGACCATAGAAGTTGGTAGTCACCAGTCCAGCAAACTGACCTATACCATGGTCCACATGTACTACATAATCACCCACTTGCAACTGATTGATCTCTTTGAGTGTGATGATTGCTTTGCCTCGTCTGGCGTTCTCCGAACGGAGTGTGACGCGGTGGTAGCGTTCGAATATCTGATGGTCAGTGTAGCAGCATATCTTAGCACTATTATCCACAAAGCCTGCATGCAAAGTCTGGTTGATTGGCACAAACGTGATGCCCGAATCTTTGTCCTCGAAGATAGCGCGTAGGCGATCAGTTTGCTTCACCTGTTCGGCTAAGATATACACTTTATATCCATCGCGTATGCGCGCTATGAGGTCGTCTGTGAGAATATCAAAGTTCTTGTTGAAAGTGGGTTGGGGTACTGTGTCAAAATCCACTGTGTCGTAGGTAGGGAAACTACTTTTCTGCCCAATCTCGATGGTGGTGTAGAGTTCTGTAGCGTTGTTTAGCGGTTGTTTAGCATTGTTTAGAGTGGTGTGGAGGGGTGTGGCGTTGTTTAGTTTGTATTGTATGAGATTGAAGTCATTACTTACCCAAATGGTCTTTTCCTCCAGATAGTCAGTAATGTATGTTGATTCCTCTTGGGTGTTAGCGCCCACAATATCAATAGATGCGACACGTGTTTGTGAGAGTTGTGTCTCAATGTCAAACTCGCGAATAGAATCCACTTCATCGCCGAAGAAATCCACGCGGTAGGGGTTGTCATGGGCGAAACTGTAAATATCCACGATTCCGCCACGAACAGCAAATTGTCCTGGCTCATACACAAAATCCACGCGCTGGAAATGAAGTGCCAGCAATTGTTGGATGAGTATAGATTGTGCTAGTTCTTGCTCAGCGTGTAGGCTAATTGTTTGTCGTTGTAGCGAGTTAGGGTGGGGTACCGATTCGGCTAACGCTTCGGGATAGGTAATGATGATTGGTGTAGCGTTGTTTTTTGAGTGGGAAGATGATTCTACACCATGTAGAAGTGCTGTCAGCACTTCTGTGCGTTGCACGAGCATGGCTTCGTCGGTCTTCTGGCGACGGCGATGGGAGGACGGAAAAAAGTACACCCCTTGATCGCCACTCAGTGTACGCAAATCGGCGTACATATACTGTGCGTCATCAGCGTTGTCTAATACAATCAGTATGGGATAATATTGTTTAGCATTCACCCATTGTTGGTGCAACGAATAGAGCAGTAAACTTCTGGAAGATGCAAACAGATTCCTCAGCAAAAAATGTTTTTCACACTTTTTACTTAATTCTGTTGCCAATACATTCACCTCTGGATGTAGGGCAAATAGCTTCTCTAACTCCCCAATTTGCATAAATCGACGACAAAGGTACAACAAATAATGCACATTTGCAAACAAAATCGCTCTAAAAACGATTTTTACTTTTATTTATCTTTTCTCCCGCCTCTCCCGTTATCATTCTGTTATCACTTCCGTACCATTCTTTAGTTTGCCAGCAGTTTGACAATCATCCCAAATCGGTCATTAGATTTTGTAACTGTTATCAAGTGATTTTTGAGTAGGTTTTTCGGCTTCTTTGAAGGAGCGTAGCGAGCTACGTGACTGAAGAGAGATGAAAAAGATACCAAAAAGGATTGATAACATGCAAAAAGTCAATGTTTAAGTCCATATTTTGAACGAGTAACGGTCTAATGACCGATTTGGGATATTTTTTTTTATCCGCTGAACTTGCGCAATTCGAAAAAATGTTGTACCTTTGCAGGGTGTTAAGTACGCAAATACCACAATGATGAAGAGTATCCGACTTTTGCTTACGCTACTATGCCTATGGTTGGGGTTGATGCCCTTGGCAGCTCAGTCGCTGGAGATCACCCAGCCTTTCCGTCAACATGATATGGCTTCGGTGCTGGCTATTTATAAGAACCAATTTGGTGAGCATGATAATCGCTTGGTGGATGAATCATTCCCCTATGCGGTTATCCGTGTGGAGCTGGAGGGTGATGGACGTGAAGTGGCTGCGGCGAAAGAGAAACTCTCCTTGG
>JAFZGC010000062.1 GCA_017555595.1 Paludibacteraceae bacterium
GCTGCCAACTGGAGCATTATGCCTACGCCCACGCTATATCGTGTATTAACCGAATATGGTATTACTCATGATACATCCGTATATAAAGGCGGATGCCAAGGAGGTAATGTGTGCTACGATTATCGATATGCTTACGATAATCTCCTATCCTACAAAGCATCTGCCGAAGATATCAATCATTATGATCCGAACGGAACTATCACCGAGATGCCGATTTATACCGAGATGCGTCCATTTTGGGATTTTGTCAGTCCTATACGAATTTTCAGAATGGTACGCGCCAAATTCCACAAGCACAGGCATAACGAGCAGAAAACGCCTGCACAAGCAACTGCTGACAAAAATGACAATCGTAAACTATCACTGCGTAGTTTCTTCGTCAAGAGCCCTTTGAAAATGGACTTCAATCAGGTTAATGCTAGAGGGTTAATACGTATGATGAAGAATATTATGCGCAGAGCAAAAAAAGAAAATCTTCAGCATATAGATGTAGTTCTGATAGGTCACTCCAAAACCTTTGTGCCATACAACGAGAAAACGCTGCGTCCGTTCTTAGAGTGGATACAAAAGAATCTATGATTTTTAATATTTTTGTAGCGAGCGTATTTTTGTTAAAAAATATGACACGAAATAGATGATACGAATACTAACATACAACGAGATTGACCGCGCCCAATGGCAAGCGTTGGTGGAGCAATCTCCTACCGCTACATGGTTTCAAACACCAGAAGCGTATCAGTTTTATATGTCAGTACCTAGTGAGTTATCTACCTTTGTATATGCTATCCAACTTGATGACAACTTGAAAGCACTTGTATGTGGATATGTCACTAGAGAGCATAGCCCCGTAAAACAGTTTTTCACTCGTCGTGCTATCATCGTAGGTGGTCCTTTGATAGCAAATGATGCTACAGATGATCAATTACAATGGCTGCTTCAGGAAGTTAAAGAGAGACTACATTCAGAGGCGATATACATTGAAATAAGAAATCTGCATTATTACTCGCCTTGGAAGCATGCATTCGAACAAGCAGGATTTGCTTACCAGCCACACCTAAATATTCAAGTGGCTTGCAATGCGCAGCATCAGATGAGTGAGCAGCGTATTCGTCAAGTCAAGAAGGCACTGAAGAATGGCGTAGAGATCTACCAAGCACAGTCTGAAGCAGATATAAAAGCATGGTATCAGATACTCCAGCAGCTATACCGCAAGAAGGTGCGCACGCCGCTGTGGAGTGAGGATTTCTTCTTGCAGTTTTACCGCGATGGTGTAGGTAAATACCTGCTTGTAAAGCACGAGGGAAAAATTATTGGCGGTATGATGTGCCCTATATTAGAGGGCAAAACTATCTACGAATGGTATGTGTGCGGACTAGATGAGGATTTTCGCGAGTGCTACCCATCGGTGGTTGCTACCTATGCGGCTATCGAATACGCCAAGGAACATGGGTTGCCAATATTCGACTTCATGGGAGCGGGCAAGCCCGATATACCATACGGCGTGCGTGACTTCAAGATGGAGTTTGGTGGCGAGATAGTCGAGCACGGACGCTACTTACACGTAAATAAACCGCTGTTATACCGAATTGGTAAATGGGGCGTAAACTTGCTAAAACATAGCAGATGGTAGAAGTGACCTATAATTATTACAAATAAGAGTCCGATATTTACAGGAATATTGATATGAGAGTTCTATTAGGTGAAATATCTAGTTATAAAGCAATAGTGATAGCTCGGTATATACAACAACGCTATCCTAATGTTGAGTTATGGGCATATGATAATAAACCCTTGATTCAGCATCTACATTCGCGTTATGTGAATAAGTGTGCATACATACCATACACCACACTAGATGACTATATACGGCGAATAGCAACATATATTTATGAAAACCAGATAGATGTTTTTATTCCTGTACATAGTGATTTCATCGGACAAATACTACAGCATAAGCATCTATTTGGATGTACTTTGGATTATATCGGTGAGTATAATGACTACGTACAATTGCACGAGAAAAATCTGCTTATGCAAATAGCAAACGAACTGCAGATTGATATCCCTAAAACCTATCCGACCATAGCAGAAGCGCAAGTGCCTTTTGTTATCAAACCTACCAATCTATCCTCTGCAAAGGGTGTTCGATATTGTCACACAATAGAAACAAAAGAACAATTAAAGAGCATCAGTCCTAGCGGATTAATATGCCAAGAATATATACAAGGTCAAGGATGTGGATATGAGTTATACTGCAGGAATGGGAAAATAATTGCCGAATATGGGCATTTACGTTTGGCAGAATGGCCTACTACAGGTGGATCAAGTGTGCTACGTAAAGGATATATTCACCCTAAAATGAGAGACGTAGCCGAAAAGATACTTGCTCAAGTATCGTGGACTGGATTCATTATGTTTGAGTTCAAACTTACTGATGATGGCAGATTAGTCATGATCGAAGCGAATCCACGCATTTGGGGCTCTATAAATCAGGCACTGCAGAACGATTGCAAACTATTTACTGCTATTTTAGGAGCACCTACCGTATCTACTTCCTGCGAAGAAAAGCGAACCTGTCTCAGTCCACAAGTGTGGCTGGCAATGATTTCATACATGTGTAAAGGTAAATGGAGTTCTGTGAAAGATTATTTTAAAAACCTTCGCATTACGCATTCTGATGTTAGTGTATGGGAAGATATTAGTGGGGTATTGAGCATGATTATTCGTAAGTTATTATGAAACAGCTTTACGCATACGATTTTGATGAGACTTTGATTCCATACGATTCGTTTCGACGCTATCTATGGCATTTGGTACGCAAAAAAACAATTGCAGTAGGAGTACTTTTACTATTTAGAAAATTGCGAGTGATTACAAGTGGTGAACTCAAAAAGCGCATATCGGATATGGTATTGACTTCACCAGTATTGCAAATTGACGCAGAACAGTTTGCCAAATCCTTATTAAGCGATATACAAAACCTAGAGAAATTTTATAATAGTGAAATACTCATTATTAGCGCATCACCCATGGTCTATATGCAGTATCTGGCAGAAGATTTACAGTGTTCCGTTGTTGGGTCAGATTATATAAATGGTAATTATGTAGAGATGTATGGAGATGCAAAAGCAAACTATATCTACGAGCATTACCCCAAATCCGAATATACATACACATACGCCATTTCAGACAGCGAGAGTGATCTATGCTGGATGAAAGATTTCGAAAAATATGAACTAATACAATAAACAAATGAATATACTTGTACAACTCTCACACCCTGCGCATTTTCATCTGTATAAGAATGCGATTCTTAATTGCAAAAATGGCGGACATCAGGTATTTGTACTGATTAAATCCAAAGATATTCTAGAAAGCCTGTTAAAAAACGCAGGTATTGAATACCATAATATATTGCCTTTAGCCCATCGTGGTAGCAAGTTGGGCATACTGTGGGATATGATAGTACGTGATTGGCGTATAATTAGATTTTGTAGAAAATATTCTATTGACACGCTAACAGGTTCTACACCAGAAGTGGCACATGCTGCTTGGCTATTAAACTTGAAGTCTGTGAATACAACAGAAGATGATGCTGCTGTTATTGGGGCTGTTGTAAAAGCTATTCAACCTTTTGTGAAATGCATGTTAGCACCTATCTCTTGTTCGATGGGACGAGTAGAAAGTCACACTATGCATTACCCCTCCTACCACGAATTAGCATACCTGCATCCTAACCACTTTACTCCTAATCGTCAGATAGTAGAGAACTACGGCATTGATACTAGCAAACCATACTTTATCATGCGCTTTGCTTCGCTCAATGCACACCACGACGATGGAATACGCGGTATCAATACGGAGATTGCACAGCATCTCATTGACATCCTATCGCCTCACGGACAAATATACATCACTTCCGAGCGCGAACTAGAACCACAGTTCGAGCCTTATCGCATTCGCATCAATCCACTCGACATGCACCACGTCATGGCCTTCGCATCGCTCTACATTGGCGATAGCCAGACCATGGCTGCCGAAGCAGGTGTACTCGGTACTCCATTTGTGCGTTTCAATGACTTTGTGGGACGAATAGGTTACCTGCGCGAACTGGAAGATACCTACCAACTCGGCTATGGCATCCATGCCACACCATTGACCGAAGAATCAACGATTCGTCGCAATGATGGCTCGCTACAACCAAGCGGAGTAGAGGCGCTGTATAAGGCAGTAGAAACATTGGTGGCAATGCCAGCAGAAGAACGCCGACAGATCTTCGCCGCTCGCCGCGAGAAGATGCTAAGCGAGAAAATTGACTACGCGAAGTTCCTCACATGGTTCATCGAAAACTACCCGGAATCCGCCAAAGAAACCAAGGAGAAGCAAGAATGCAAAGCATTCTGGAATCAGTTTAAGTAGAAAGCCCCTCCTAACCTCCCCAAAGGGGAGGAGATAGGCTAAAGGCTATAGGTTAGAGGCGGGCTCTTATGTAAGCAAGCTTTCAACGAGCAGTAGAAGAATATGTGCATTTTTTCGGCACCCCCCCCCCCTCCCCTGCAGGGTGGGTTCCCTCCGAAAAAAAAGGGAACTAGGTGAGTAATCACGACAATTTCTTTCAATGCTTGCGCATCAATTATTCGTCTCAATACGACTTATGATATGCGAGCATAATAGTCATATTTCGCCTTATATTAAAAAAGATTCCTTTTTTTTTTAAGAAATTTGTCGTGATTACTTGCGTATGTGCATTTTTTATTGTACCTTTGTACCCGAAAGGGTATAAAATTGATAAATAGATAATAATATATACCCTTTAAGGTATAATTGTTAAGAAAAACCATTGTTTTTATACCCGATAAGATATAAACTATGGCAAAAAAAAATCTATCGCAGTGTGTCAAGGAGTTGCGAAAGCAATATCGCCTAACACAAGAAGACTTAGCTGAAATGGCTGGAGTAGGGTTGCGCTTTGTTCGCGATTTAGAGCAAGGAAAGTCTACTTTACGAATGGACAAAGTGAATCAAGTCCTGAATCTCTTTGGCATGGAATTATATCCTGTAAAACAGCAAAACCATGAAGAAAGCTAAGATATATTATAAAGATCTTTTTGCTGGTACTCTTGTGGAAGACGAGCATGGGTTCGCCTTTACGTATGATTCATGGTATCTACAACAGCCCCAAGCTCGCCCGATAAGTCTGACTTTACCACTGCGTGAAGAGTCGTATAAGAGTGATATGTTGTTTCCGTTTTTTGATGGTCTAATACCAGAGGGATGGTTACTTAATATCGCACAAGAACACTGGAAGATAGATCCCCGTGATCGTATGGCATTGCTCTTGGCATGCTGCAAGGATTGTATAGGTGCAGTAAGTGTAATAGAAGAGCACAACTCAATAACATATTAGAGGTAATGAGATGTCTATTTTGTTATAAGGAATTGCAGGCTGGTGAACATCACTATCATGCTGCATGTGCAAAGCGTTTTTTCGGTAAGCAGGGTGTCCCATCCTTGCCATATTCGCAGGCTGATCTTAGAGAACTAGCAAAGCAGGTGGTGCGTTCACAAACTGCTGTTACTGGTGTTCAAGCCAAGCTATCTATGGATATTGAGCAGACTGCGCAAACTACACGGTTGACCATAGTAGAAACGGGCGGCAAGTATATTCTTAAACCACAAACACAGCAATATCCCTATTTGCCCGAAAATGAAGATCTTACGATGCATTTGGCGGAGATGGTGAAGATTGATGTAGTCCCACATACCTTATTCCGATTTGATAATGGTGAGTATTGCTATCTTATCAAGCGTATTGATCGCGATAAGAAAGGAATAAAAATCCCTATGGAAGATATGTGTCAACTCACTGAGCACTTAACTGAGCGAAAATACAAGTCTTCATACGAACAAATAGCTAAGGCGATACGCAAATATTCTGCTGTATCTGGTTTGGACTTAACGAAATTTTGGACGATTGTAGTATTTTCTTGGTTGGTGGGCAATAGCGATATGCATTTGAAGAATTTTTCGTTATATGCTCCAGATGAAATAGATTATATACTAACGCCTGCTTATGATTTGTTAAATACATTATTGGTAATCCCTGAAGATACGGAAGAGTTGGCGCTGACACTCAACGGCAAAAAACGCAAACTGACTCGCTATGATTTTGAGCAGGCAATGCTAGGAAGTGGTTTGAATGAAAAAGTAATTAGCAATATTTTCAGTCGCTTCCAACGTCTTGCACCTCAATGGGAAGCATGTATCCGTTCGTCATTTCTGCCAGAGAATCTCCAAGATACGTATTGGTCACTTATCCAACAAAGAATAGCACTTTTGTGAACTTAGTTTATCGAGAACTACCTGATTTAGGGTATAGAGGCAAGGGGAAAGTTTTAGGGGGAACAGAAACGAGATATAAATCAATGAATTATGAATGTTGTTTGATTTTTCTCTTAAAACCACTTGCATAATCCCTCAAAAAATAGTACCTTTGCAATGATTTTTGGATTTATCGTGTTTTAATAATTGTAAAGTAATAATGTCGCTTAGGTGGCTACACACCGTATGGGTAAAAGCGGATTGATTCAAATGAAACGAAGTTTAACAGACATACAACCCTTGGGGACTTCCTACGAGATGGGACTCAAGCGCGTACTACTATCTGCCAACGAGAGCGGATGCAGCATCACGCAAGTAGCCGTGATCGAACTAAAAGCAGGCGAACATAGTGCGAAGCATATTCACCCTGACCTACAGGACCTATTCTTCATACTAGAAGGCGAGATAGATATCACCATCAACGACAAAGTACACCACTGCGGCAAAGAGGATTTTGTGTTTGTCGAACACCTCAAGTCCTACGAACTACACGCCATCACCGACGTACGCATGCTGGCCATGGGTTGTGTGATCGAAACACAACGCACCAAACTCTATCCCATGCTGTTCGAACCCAACCTACACACCAAGCTATGGGGTAGTACCCACCTGACCACATGGAAAGAACTACCCGCACAACCACATATAGGCGAGAGCTGGGAAGTGTCGGCCGTTCCTACATCGCCATCCGTCATCACCAATGGCACATGGGCGGGCTATACCCTCAACGAAGTGATACGCAAGATGCCCGAAGCGATGCTGGGCAAAGCCGTAGCCAAACAGCACAACAACCAACTGCCTATCCTTGTGAAATTCATTGACACCAATGATGACCTAAGCGTACAGGTACACCCCGATGATGCTATGGCAAAGCGCATACATAACCAACGAGGTAAGACGGAGATGTGGTATGTGATAGATGCAAAGCCAGGAGCTATGATCTATGCGGGATTCCAAGAGGAACTAACCCCAGAAGAGTATGCACGCAGAGTGGAGGATGGTACAATCTTA
>JAFZGC010000063.1 GCA_017555595.1 Paludibacteraceae bacterium
CTATCAACGCCATCATCACTTCGCTGCTATATAAGAAACACCCTGCCGAACTCAAGATGGTACTAGTCGATCCTAAGATGGTAGAGTTTGCGCCATACAAACCATTGCTCCGCCACTATTTAGCCGCCACCCCTGACACCGATCCTGAACAAGTCGTTATTACCGACTGCGACAAAGTAGTCAATACTTTGAACTCATTAGTGATTGAAATGGAGAACCGCTACAAACTTCTTATGGATGCGGGTGTGCGCACATTGGAGGACTACAATGAGAAGTTCGTATCACGCCGCCTCAATCCAGAAAAATTAGTAGCAGATTCTTTGCATCACCAATACTTGCCATATATCGTGATTATCATTGACGAGTACGGCGACTTCATTATGCAAGCGGGCAAGCAGGTCGAGACACCTATTGCGCGCATCACGCAGAAAGCTCGTGCCGTGGGTATGCACATGATTCTGGCAACCCAACGTCCTTCTGTAAACATCGTTACGGGTGTAATCAAAGCCAATATCCCAACCCGTATTGCATTGCGCACACAATCTGTCATCGACTCACGTACCGTGCTTGATGCCAAAGGAGCAGAACAACTCATTGGACGAGGCGACTCGCTTCATTCGGGAAATGCATCTGTCACACGCATACAATGTGCTTTTGTCGATACCCCAGAGGTGGATGCCATCGTGGAGCATATTGAGAAGCAACAACACTACTTCGAACCATATCAACTTCCTGAGTATATAGGAGAAGGCGAAGGCGAAGCATTGGCACCAGGTGCGGTGGATCTCAAACGCCTTGACCCAATGTTTGCCGATGTAGCGCGCTATGTCGTGACCAAACAAGAGGGTTCTACTTCACGTCTGCAACGCGCCTTCGAGATTGGCTATAATCGTGCAGGTAAACTCTCCGACCAACTCGAAGCCGCTGGTATCGTCGGACCAAACAAAGGTCCTAAAGGCCGCGATGTGCTCATACAGAGTCTCGATGAATTGGATAAGAAATTAGAAGAACTCGGTTGCTAAGACTAATTTTGAATTAAGAATTATGAATTTCTTGCTAATCACACTAACCGTGCTACAGTCATTGCTAGCAACGCTGGAAGAGAAGACATTGGTATCGGACTTTTCTATTAGCATTGCAGAGCAGCAAGCTCAGCCCATAACCTATACTGGCGATTTGGCTATGCATGGCAAGCAATTCAGACTGAACATGTTTAACATGGAAGCTGCCTACGATGGCAACGCCTTGTATATGTACAGCGAAGAGTTGGAGGAGCTAACACTCTCCACGCCTACAGAGGAGGAACTTACGCAAACCAACCCTTTCCTCTACGCACAAGCACTCTTGCCCGTCTGCCAATACGCAGAGAAAGCAGTAGGAGATAAGACACAGATTACTCTAACACCCAATGACCAATCGGCGGGAATAACGAAATTTGTACTACGAGTGACAACAACCACCCTTCTCCCCACTGCGGTAGAAATACACGAAAATGGTGGTAAAACAACCACCCTACGCCTCAATAATGCCCATTATACAGATGAAACACCATCGTTTGTCATCGAGAAAGAAGGAGCTTTCATCAACGACTTGAGATAACCAGATTTCTATAGTCCGACAGTGAGCAAAGCGAACGATCCGACAGCGAAGCGGTCTAACAACAACGTGATCTAACATCTAAAAATAATTATATGAAATGTCTTATTATCGGCTCTGGCCCAGCAGGCTATACCGCAGCTATCTATGCTTCACGCGCAAACCTTAGCCCCGTACTCATTGAGGGTATGCAGGTGGGCGGACAACTCATGATTACCACCGAGGTAGAAAACTTCCCAGGTTACCCAGATGGCGTAGAACCCTACCAAATGATGGACGACATGCGCCGTCAAGCAGAGCGATTCGGTACTCAATTCGTATCAGGTATGGTTACTAAGGTGGATTTCTCTTGCTCGCCTAAGAAGGTGTGGGTAGAAGATGAACAACTCTACGAAGCTGATACCGTGATTATCGCTACAGGTGCAAGTGCCAAATTCCTCGGCATTCAATCCGAAGAGGATTACAAGGGTCGTGGTGTATCGGCTTGCGCTACATGCGACGGATTCTTCTACCGCAAAAAGACCGTAGCCGTAGTAGGTGGCGGCGATACCGCTTGCGAAGAGGCAAACTACTTGGCAGGTCTTTGCGAGAAGGTATATATGATTGTGCGCAAACCATATCTCCGTGCATCGGAGATCATGCAACAACGCGTAAAGGAGAATCCAAAGATCGAGATTCTCTTCGAGCACAACACCCTCAACCTCACAGGCGAAACCAAAGTAGAGGGCGCTGACCTCGTCTATAAGAAAGGCACTCCAGAGGAGGAGATTCGCCATATCGCTATCGACGGCTTCTTCCTCGCTATTGGTCATAAGCCTAACACCGACCTCTTTGCCGAGTACTTGGAGCGCGATGCAGAGGGATATATCAAGGTAGAAGGCTATAGTCCACGCACCAATGTAGCAGGTGTCTTCGCTGCAGGCGACTGCGCTGACCCACATTATCGCCAAGCTATCGTAGCAGCAGCCAGCGGTTGCAAAGCAGCTATGGAAGCTGAGAAATACATAGCAGCATTGGGCTAAAACAGCAAAAAAGCACTAAAAAAGCGCTTTTTTTGAAAAAAAGTACCAAAATATTTGGTCATATCAAAAAAAAGCAGTACCTTTGCACCCGCTTTTGAGA
>JAFZGC010000064.1 GCA_017555595.1 Paludibacteraceae bacterium
ACACCAGTAGGGTTGGTTGTCAACCCCACACGCTTGCCTTCTAAGACTTTGAAGCCTTCCTCGCGAAGTACTTCAATACCTGTTTTGACACGGACTCCACTCGCTTGTGTAGAGAGTAGTAATAGCATAAAGATGATGAATGATGCGAATCGTTTCATGATATTTTCATTTATTAGTGCGTAGTTATACAATTATGCTGCAAAGGTACGAAAATATTTGCATATTTCCAAATGTATGAATTTTTTTTTCGGTGCAGGCGCATCAAAATTAGTCTAAAAATGCAGTTTTTGTAGTTTTAGATACATCTTTTCTCCTGTTTCTACCGTTACCATTCTGTAGCATTCCATTACCATCCTTTAGTTTTCCTATATTTTGACAACCATTTGCGAATGTTTTTTAAGATTATTACAAATAATTTGTTTTTTTTTGCAAAATATTTGGTTAATCCAAAAAAAAGCAGTACCTTTGCAGCCGCTTTCGAAAAAAAGCATTTCAGACATAACATGTCCAAGCACGCTACGGCGTGGGGAAGGGTGGGTGAGTGGCTGAAACCAACAGTTTGCTAAACTGTCGTACGGGTAACCGTACCACGAGTTCGAATCTCGTCCCTTCCGCAACAAAAATCCATGGGCCATATGAACGAAGGCACATGGATTTTTTTGTAAAAACAACTTGATTATGAAAAGAAGAAATATCATCATCATCGCCGCCATAGCCACTTTATTCATTGTCGCTATAGGTTTTATTCAACAATACTATCGTTTGGAAGTTTGCAACTTCATTAGCCGTGACGGAGAAAGTCATGCGTATTACGTATATCCCGACATGTCTGCCGACTCGTTGTACACACTCATGTGTGAGGACTATGAGGTGCAAGATGAGATGTCTTGGCATCTTCATAGCAAACATATGCTCTATCAACATCCTAAAACGGGACACTATCGTTTCCCCGCAGAAATGGGTAATAAACATCTGATCCGCCGATTGCAACTGGGAGAAGAAACACCGATTCGTTTGTCTTTTACCCATGCCGTGCGGACACCTCAACAATTGGCTGGACTGATGGGCAAGAAACTGTTGTTGGACTCAGCTGAAGTGATGCAACGCTTGAACGACAAAACGTATCTGGCACAATTCGGCATGACACCACAAACAGCTGTCTGTCTGTTTATTCCGAATACCTACGAGGTCTATTGGAGCATGACCGCTGACCAACTCTTTGCACGTATGCACAAGGAATATCAGCGATTCTGGAACGAAGAGCGCCTTGCCAAAGCCAAAGCCCTGGGGTTGACCCCTATAGAGGTAGCCACTCTGGCATCTATTGTAGCATCGGAAACCAATAAGACCGCAGAACATCCGTTGATAGCATCGTTGTACCTCAATCGCCTGCGCAAAGGCATTGCGTTGCAGGCTTGCCCGACGGTGATCTTTGCAGTAGGCGACTTCAAAATGCGTCGCGTGCTGAAACGCCACCTGAAAATAGATTCGCCCTACAACACCTACACCCAACGCGGTTTACCCCCTGGACCTATCCGTTTGGTTCGCCCCGATGTGATAGATGCCGTGCTGAATGCACCCAAAACGGATTACCTATACATGTGCGCCAACCCCGATTTCTCAGGCACGCACGTGTTCTCCTCCAGCTACAGCAAACATAGCGCTGTGGCAAGGCAATACCAGTGGGAGCTGAATAAGAGAAGGGTGAAGTGAGGTTAGAGGTTAAAGGCTCAGAATATGTACCGCCTTAGTTCTACATACCAGCCCATGGGTGATCAGCCCGAAGCAATCCGCCAACTGGCGGACGGTCTGCGTATGGGAGCAGAAGCACAGACGCTACTCGGCGTGACAGGTTCGGGCAAGACCTTCACAATAGCCAACGTGATAGCTCAAGCGAATCGCCCAACCCTGATTCTTAGCCACAACAAGACCCTCGCCGCACAGCTCTACAGCGAGATGCGA
Organism: Paludibacteraceae bacterium; assembly: GCA_017555595.1. Classification (GTDB taxonomy): domain Bacteria; phylum Bacteroidota; class Bacteroidia; order Bacteroidales; family Paludibacteraceae; genus Colicola. The sequence goes on from JAFZGC010000064.1 coordinate 1,963, forward strand.
CAGTTCTTTCCACACAATGCGGTGGAATACTTCGTTTCCTACTACGATTACTACCAACCCGAGGCATATATCCCCTCTACCGACACGTATATCGAAAAAGACCTATCTATCAACGAGGAGATCGACCGACTGCGATTGAGCGCGATAGCGGCACTATTGAGCGGACGGAAAGATGTGGTGGTGGTGTCGTCGGTGAGTTGCCTATACGGTATCGGCAACCCGCAGGACTTTAGCCAGTCGTGTATTACGGTAGAAAAGTACAAACCCTTCAAACTGGAGGCATTGCTGCATGCCCTGGTGGAATCGCAGTATGTGCGCAACGACAATGAACTCACACGCGGTCGCTTCCGCGTGAAGGGCGACATAGTGGATATAGCCCTCGCATACGCCGATTATGTATTGCGCATCGAGTTCTTTGGCAACGAGATAGATGCCATCACTACGCTGGATATGGTGACGCTGGACGTGATAGATGAGTTTGATACCTATAATATCTACCCCGCTACAATCTTCTGCACCAATCCCGACAAGGTGGCAACGGCTATGGCACAAATCAAATTGGATTTGGCTAATCAAGTAATGCATTTCCAAGAGATAGGCGAACCGCTCTATGCCAAGCGCATAGAGGAGCGCGTGAAATACGATCTGGAGATGATTCAGGAGTTGGGGTACTGCTCAGGCATCGAGAACTACAGCCGCTATTTTGATGGCCGTGAGGCGGGTACACCACCGTACTGCTTGCTGGATTATTTCCCCAAGGATATGCTGCTGGTGATAGACGAGAGCCACGTTACTGTGCCGCAGATTCATGCTATGTTCGGTGGCGATAAAGCGCGCAAAGACAACCTCGTGCAATATGGCTTCCGCCTACCTGCGGCGCGCGATAACCGCCCATTGACCTTCGAGGAGTTTGAGCAAAAAACAGGACAGACCATCTATGTGTCGGCTACGCCTGCGGACTACGAACTCAAGCGCTCGGAGGGAGTAGTGATAGACCAACTGATTCGTCCTACAGGTCTGCTGGACCCCGAGATTGAGGTGCGCCCGTTGGATCATCAGGTGGATGACCTCATGGAGGAGATACGCCAGCGTGTGGAGCGCGAGGAGCGCGTGCTGGTGACTACACTCACCAAGCGTATGGCAGAAGAGATGGACGAATACCTACGCCGCTATGGCGTGCGTTCGGCGTATATCCACTCGGATATTGATACGCTGGAGCGTGTGCAGATCATGGAAGACTTGCGGCGCGGACTATACGATGTGCTGGTGGGCGTGAACCTCCTGCGCGAGGGATTGGACTTGCCCGAAGTGTCGCTGGTGGCTATCCTGGATGCCGACAAAGAGGGCTTCTTGCGCGACCATCGTTCGCTCACCCAGACCGCAGGTCGTGCTGCGCGCCATGTGAATGGACATGTGATCATGTACGCTGACCGTATCACGCGTTCCATGCAAATGACAATCGACGAGACCAACCGTCGCCGTGCCAAACAGATGGCATACAACGAAGCGAATAACATCACCCCTACGGCACTCAATAAGAAGATTGAATCCAGTCCGCTGATAGCCCTCATGCGCAAAGAGCAAGAGGAACAACAAGTGCTGGAGAAGAAGATTCAAGAAGGCTGGAAGACTGCCGCATGGCAGCAATACAACGCCAAAGACCTACGCAAAGCGATTGATAAACAACGCAAAGCGATGTTGGCAGCAGCGAAAGACCTCAACTTTGATGTGGCAGCACGCCTGCGCGATGAACTGCTGCAAATGGAGGATAAGTTGCAGGCGATGGAGTAGCGAATGTAGGAAGCCTGATGCGGGAAGCCAGTTGCCAATTATTTACACAACGCGGCAAAGGCGCAGTGCTCGCAGCGTTTGCCGACAGTGGTCGGAGCAAACGGTAGGGCTGGGTCAAAAATCTCTTGAAGGAGGGTGGTCAATCCCTCGATGAACGCATGCTTCATCTCTTCGTTCCAAACAAAACAAGTATTTCCCTTCTGATGGACAAGTGTCTGCACTTCGTCTGTCTTCGCCATCTGGCGTACAGGATAGATATGCGGTGCGAGATACGATGCGCTACGCAGCAGTTGTGGGGCGTGGTGCTCCAATAAGTAGCAATAGAGCATGGTCTGGAGTGCCTTGTCCTGATTCTCCGAACGGTCGAAGATATGCTCCATATCGCGGTACTCCATCTGGGCTTTACCTGTCTTATAGTCTATAACGCGTAGTGTATCACCTTGCTGGTCAAGGCGGTCGATATAGCCATAGAAAGGCACGTCGCCTACCTTAGGCACGGATAGCGTATGGCGTACTTTTTGTTCGCCATTGAGATAGATGAAAGGTGCTTGTTGCTGGTCGTAGAGCAATATATAGCGCACATAATTCTTGACAATGAGGGTTGCCAATAGGTCGGTGCGGATAGCATCAATAGGCAACTGATCCCAGCGCTCCTCCGTGAGTGAGTCCAAGATAGACTGAATATCGGCTGGAGTGACGGTTAGGTTGATATAGGGCTCGTAAAGGTGCTGTATGATAGCATGCAGCACGGTACCCTGTGTGGCTTCGGAGGTGACAATGTCCTCCTCTTGTTTGGGTTCGTGAATGCCTAGTACGTAGCGATAGAAGAATTTCTTTTGGCAGAAGAGATAGGCATTCATCGCCGAAGCGGAGAAGCCACGTTGCTGTGCTTCGGAGAGCCGTTGTAGCACAGCATCATCTTTGCAGATGTCGCTGGCTTTGGGTGCGGGGGAAGAGAGAGCGTTGATGACATTCACCTGCTGGATATCCACGCCGTATTGCCATTGCAGTTGATAGAAATAGCGCGACACTTCGCCCGAGTGTTGGTCATCGGCTACCGCATTGGTGATGAACCATACGCGCTTGGCGTATGACAGCATGCGGTAGAAATTATAAGCAAAAATAGCATCCTGCCTCTCGGGGGTAGGCAACCCAAACCCGCGGCGGAGGATATAGGGTATAAAACTATTATTGTGCGCACGACCAGGGTAGAGATCGTCGTTGAAGCCCGTGATGATGAGGTTGTCGAAGTCCAATGCACGTGTCTCCAGCACACCCATGACCTGCAAGCCGTCCAGCGGTTCGCCTGTGTAGGGGATAGTGCTCTGCATGGTCAGCATACGCAGTACTTGCATGACCGCCTCGGCGGAGATAGGGATCTTAGGATATTGCACCAGTGCACTCTCCACCATATCCAATGCCTTGGTGAGCAGGTAGCAGGCTTCGCTGTTGGCAGGCGTGCGCATGTCGCTGAGGCGTTGGCGCAGGGCGACAGTCATCTCTGCACCCGTTGCAGGCATGGGTGAGAAGTACTGCTCGGGGTAGGCAATGGGCATATACAATTCCGAAGCGCGTAGCGGGTAACCCATGGTGACATTGATCTTCTGCACCCCCGCAGGGAAACAGTCGAGTAGCGGGATAAGCAGCTGTTCATCGGGCAGCACGACCGCCGTGCGCGTATAGTCGGTAGTCAGTGGCGTGTCTTTGGGGTAGAGCTCGTTCAATACATGATATACCTCGCGTGCCTCGCCCACGGTGGAATCTACCGATAGCAGGGTGATGGTCGGACGTTCGGTACTGGTGCGCTCAGGCACTGTGTAGCGCGAAGGGAAAGTGCGCAGGTTGTCTTCGCGGAAAAGCGAAGCGCGGTTCTCTGGGTCGGAGAGATAGGTGTCCTCGTAGTCGAAATAGAAGTCGGCACAACCGCGGTCGCGCAGATGAATCAGCAACTGGCGCTCCGACTCGGTGAGGGCATTGAAGCCCACAAACACATAGTGCTGCTCAAAAGCGCTATCGGGTATCTGATGCCAATGCTCCAGCACATGGCGATGGAGCAGACCTTCGTATGCCAGTTGGTCGGACAGGAGACTATCGCGTAGCCCTTGATAGAGCGGATAGAGTAGCTCCCATGTGCGGATAAATCGGTGGTGCAACTGGTTGTCGTTCTTGTCGATGGCGGCATAAAAGTCGCCCCAGAACTTCTTGATAGCATTGCGCTGCGTGTCGGTGAGCGACAGGAAATGGTCGTCTATATCGTGCACGTCTTTGACGGCCTCGTATAGGGCTTCCACGTTGGAAACCAGGTGGTTGTCTATCTCCGAGAAGTCTGCCAACATCATCTTGCCCCAATGCAAGAACTGCTCCAATGGGTCTGGGTCGGGGCGCAGGTCGCGATACAAGGAGTATAGACGCATGACCAGTGTCAGTTGGTCAGCCACACGCAGATCGGACAGGGAACGAAAGCACTCGTTGATTGTCATCACGCGGGGCGAGAAGATGGGTTTATCCAATGCCTGACCTAAATAGCGACGGAAAAACAATCCCGCACGGCGATTGGGAAACACAAACGTGTATTCCGATAATCCATCGCCCACCTCGTGGGCAAAGACTTGTGCCAATCGTTGTAAGTATGACATAACCTTGCCTTTCGCCTTTCGCCTTTAACCTTTCGCCTTTAACCTCTAACCTCTAACCTTTCACCTCTAACCTTTAACCTCTAACCTTTCACCTTCAACCTTATCGCCTCCCATATCTTGCGCAAAAATCGTTTAACGCGCGTGATGATAGACCAAGTAGTGCTGGCTGGTGGAATCTCCATGAGCAGCGTGTCCATATCGGGTCCGCCAGTGAGCTGTTCTGGGTAAACGACCATCGAACTGAAGTGTGTGAAATGCTCAGTGAGCATGGTAGGAATACGCTCAAAGAGTGGGTTGTAGCTGGCTGTGGATTTGCGCGAAGACAGCAGTATCAGCATATCGTTTTCCACTATCGTTTGCGAGATGATGCCGACTTCTTCCCATCCGTCCATGTTGCGGAACGCCGCACGCAAGTACTTGCCCGGACGGCGACACATGGCTTGCAGTGCCACTTGCGTATCGGGTGTGGCATAGAACACCACTTTGGCACCCAACTCGCCTGCCAAACGGCGGACAAGACCAAAACAGGTGATAAAGTCGCGTTCCTTCTCCGCATAGCGGGGAACGGCTACTACAAGACGATTGATAGTGTTGATGGGCTGCGCCTCGTGATAAACAATCACCGACTTGCTAGTATGCTCTACCATGTTCGACACATCTTGCCAGTCTGCGGATTGCTTTATCTCGATATTATCCAATGTTGCCATTTCACCTATTTCGCGTAGCGTAGGGCGCAGGTCTTTGCCCACGGATGTGAGCAACCAATGGTCATCTTCGTGGTCGGATTCGAGTTTGGCACTCTCTTGTAAGGCCAACTCCTTGGCGGCGTGCTCGGATATGAAACTGGCGGTGGTACATAGTACCAATATCATCAATACGGAAGCATTCAGCACATCCGAAGATAAGATGCCCATCTGGTAGGCAATCGTTACGATAGCCAAGGTCCCTGCTGCGGTAGCATGGGTAAGACCAAAGATGAGTTGTCGTTCGTGTTTGGAGAAACGGAACACGACTTGCGCTATCCAAGCCGATAGCCCCTTGCCAATCAACTTGGTGATGATCATGACAATGGCTATTGTCACGGTGGTCCAGCCACTCCAGAATGCATGAATATCAATCATCAAACCCACACTGATGAGGAATAAAGGTACGAAGATACTATTGCCAACGAAATTGATACGGTTCATGAGTGGCGAACGGTTAGGCAACAAGCGATTGAGCGATACACCACATAGGAAGGCACCTAAGATGCCTTCAAGCCCAGCCAAGTCAGCGAGTAATGCGCTACCGACCAGCATTAGCATCACGACCATAAACTCGGAGATAGGGTCGCGATATCGCTTGAAGAACATGCGCGCAAAGCGAGGGAAAAGCCACAATACGCTCAGCAGGAATATAGCCAATAACGAAAGCTGTATCGCATACTCTATGATGCTCTGTGCCGAACGATGCCAGCCCTCTACTATGGCTAATACGATGAGGGACAATATGATAGCCACCATGGTGGCACCCACCGTGATGTTTACCGCTACATTCTTCTGTACTCCATAACGACTCACAATAGGATAGGTCATCAATGTATGACTACCATACATAGCACCCAACAGCAGACTTGGTAACCAACCATAAGGGAGCAAGTAACGACTGGTGATAAGACCCAAGCAGAAAGGAATGAAGAATGTACACAATCCAAAGAATAACGAGCGATACTTGTATTGCTTGAAGTCGTTGATGTCCATCTCGCTACCCGATTGGAACATGATATAGAGCATGCCTAATGAGCCAAGAATCTTGATTGTTGGACTTTCACCGACGAGGTTTAACACCGACGGACCAATCACGATACCCGCTAAGATAAATCCCACAATGCTTGGCACATGAATCTTACGACACACGAGTGGCACAAACCAAATGATGCCAATAACAAGGGTGAGTATGAGGAGAGGTGATAAATTCATGGCTTTCGTTTTCGGCTGCAAAATTACGAAAAAATATGCACATACGCAAGAAAAAGCACAATATGGGGCGATAAAAGTAAACTTTTCTTGTACATATACATTTTTTTTCGTACCTTTGCGGTCGATTCCTACGCTGGAGGGAGTATGTCCTGCGAAAAGCGTTTCGCAATGGTTCTTTCTTGGGTAGGTTTCGGACATATTAAATAGCGTTTATTGACGCTTTGATGTTGGCTAACCGAAACTTCGCAACTTTCGAATAATAAGTCAGATTTCAGAGTAACAGTAAATGCCTATGGGTATGATTGTATCCATACTACATCTCGTTTGGGTGTAGTGTGTTTTCATACCAGCGTAGGTTTCCTGTTGTTTTATTTGACTTATTAGGTAATGCGAAGACCTCGGTTGGCGAATAATCAACGGAGGTCTGCGCTTTTTTTGTGTGTTGTGAAATGAAATCAACAAATATAAATCAAATAATTATTCAACGGAATAAGCCGAAAATCCGATAAAGAGTAGGCGTAAATAACAAAAAGTTATGAAAAAAAATCATTTTTTATGGCTATTACTTAGCGTAGTATTTTGTGTGGGATTTATGTCGTGTAAAGATGTAAACGGACCTGACAATCCAAATGTAAATGAACCTGAAAATCCCAATGCAAATAAAGATTTTGTATATACAAAAACAGGTATGTATGTAGGCATAACTGGTTTTGGTGATACGATTAATATTTATGGTAGCGATGAATGGCGTTATCAAATATTGAGCAACTCGAAACCTTACGAATCATTTATTAATGGACTCTCTATGGCTAGTGCTACAGTACTATACTATGCTGTAGATAATAATCTTTCTTACTTGGAAAAATGCGCATTCCCTAATGATGTGTCAAGCGTATCTATTGTTACCTTTACAGACGGATTGGATCAGGGCTCTCGTGCTTTAGATAGAATAGACCAAAACAATAGTTATGCTGCAAATAGTAAATCCTATGTAGAAGCAATTGCAGAGAAGTTACAACGAATAAAAGTAAATAATCTTCCTATCAATGCTTATGCCATTGGTGTTCGTGGTAGTGATGTACAAGGTGATGCTGTTGCAACCTTTGAAAATAACCTATTAAAACTTTCGAGCAGAAAAGAGAATGCTATGCAGGTTTCTAATATGGATGAAGTAAATGCTAAATTTGACACTATTGCCAAATCACTATATTCCAAAACGGAAACTCGTTCTTTGACAATAACAATCCCTATGCCATCTGAAAATGAAAAAGAGCGTTTTACATTTGACGATGTAACAGATCCTACAAAATCCAAATGCTACTTGGAAGGTGTGTATGCAAACGGTGCCTTGAACGATATTAAATATGTTGGTTGTAAGAGCTTAAGTGGAGCAAAGGTGTTAGAAACTTCTGCTGGAGGCGTTAAGATACAATTTTTGTTTGAGAATTTTACCGATTTAAAGGGGAATGCCATATCTACCACCAAGATGCAGCAATGGCATATGGAAGAAGGTGCTACAACTTGGACACGAAACTCCGAGTTTAAGCCAACAGAATCTATCAATGTAGAAGAAAAGCGTACTAGTGCTGTTGTTATGTTGATTTTGGACTGCTCTTCTTCTCTAGGAACCTCCGATTTTGCAAAAGTAAAATCGGCAGCAGTAAACTTTATAAAAACTCTGGCAGGAGAAGTAACTTCAAAAGAACCAGAAACTCCAGACAATCCTGATACTCCAGAAACCCCTGACACTCCTGATACTCCTGATAATCCTGATAATCCGAATCCTAATACTGGTTTAACATATAATGTAACTGTACCAAATGGAACTTATACATGCTATATTGCAGGTACAATGACTACTTGGACACTACAAGAAATGACAAAAGTGGATGACACTCACTACACTATTACTTTCGCAGATGCTACTACGGATATGGAGTATCTCTATTGTTCAGGTCCTGATTGGGATTATATAGAAAGAACTATAACTGGAGAAGAGGTTGCTGTGCGTACTTATTCAACCAGTGATGTCTTTGAAGCATGGCGGGCAGTGTATAATCCTGACAATCTACCTAATCAAGGAGAGGCTAAAGATATTACTGTAAAAGCCAAAGTTCCTGCGGAGTGGACTGATGAGATTACAGCATGGGTATGGCCTACTGGTGGAGAGGGTCATATAGTTGTTCCTACTAAAGAAGGTGATTGGTATGTATATACGCAATACAGCGTTGAATTGAATATCATTTTCAGGAATGGTACAGACTGGAATGGGGACATAAACCAAACTGTAGATATGTTCTTCACCGAAAGTGCATGTGTAGAAATTACAGCAGGTTCTGATAAGGCAACTTATACACATATTGATTGTGAAGGGGGCAATGTAATCAACAATAACACCCCTAATCCAAATACTGATTTCTTCGATGGAACCCCAGAATCACGCGGGTTCTACACGACATCTGAGGCTATATCTGCTGTAGATGCTGGTATGATTGCTAAGGATGACTCTATCAAGGTTGGTGGTATCATTTCTCGTTGGTTTAAGAAGTATTCTAATTTTGATACTTACCATAATGTGTCATTCTTCGTAATGGACCCTGTTACTGGTCAAGAGCATGAGTTTGAGTTCTATCACTGCTACACGCTCGACAAAGACTCTTTTGAGACATTTGAGTACACTGATGAGTTGAATGCTATCTGCATTGACCGTGCAGGCCGCGAGTTCCACTTGGGTGACACTGTAGTAGGTGCTGGTAAATATACTATCTACAATGGTATCCACGAGCTCAATACCAACTGCTATCTCACCGAGTGGCGTCCTATAAAATACTAATCAACTGTTAAATGGGGTGTCTATATCCGCCACGAATAGTGCGGTTATTGTACGGTTATAGTGCGGTTATTGTGCGGTAATAGTGCGGTGCGAGTGGGAGATTTTGTGGTGATTACGGCTTTAGATGTACCTGCCCGTAATGCTATTAGGATTATTACGGATATCTTCGACCGTACCTATAGCCACGACGGTACCGCCATCACGACCGCCATCGGGACCCATATCTATCAAATAGTCGCACGAACGAATGACATCGGGGTTATGCTCAATGATAATTACCGTATTGCCCTTATCCACCAAGCGGCGTAAGACACCCATCAGTACGCGGACATCCTCGAAATGCAGACCCGTAGTAGGTTCGTCTAAAATATACAAGGTCTTGCCTGTGCTTGGGCGGGCGAGTTCGGTCGCCAGTTTCACGCGCTGGCTCTCACCACCCGAAAGCGTGGTGGATGATTGTCCCAACTTGATATAGCCCAAACCCACATCTTGCAAGGTCTTAATCTTCTTCAATATATATGGTTGGCTCTCGAAGAACTCCACCGCCTGATTGATGGTCATATCCAGCACATCGGCGATAGACTTACCCTTGAAGCGCGCCTCCAATGTCTCGCGGTTGTAGCGTTGTCCACCACACACTTCGCATGGCACATACACATTGGGAAGGAAGTGCATCTGTATGGTCTTGTAGCCATTGCCGCTACACTCTTCGCATCGTCCACCCGCGTTATTAAACGAGAAACGACCTGCCTTCCACGAACGAATTTTACTCTCAGGCAGCTGCGCAAAGAGGTTACGGATATCGGTGAACACGCCTGTATAAGTGGCAGGGTTACTGCGCGGTGTGCGCCCAATAGGCGACTGATCCACTGCAATAACCTTGTCAATATGTTCAATACCCTCAATGCTGTCGTATGCCAGAGGTGCACGCAGGCTGCGATAGAAATGTTGGCTGAGGATAGGGTAGAGCGTTTGGTTGATAAGGGTGGACTTGCCACTACCCGATACACCTGTGACGGCAATCATCTGCCCCAATGGGAAAGACACATCCACGCCCTTGAGGTTGTTGCCACGGCAGCCGTGCAAGACGAGGCTGTTAGGCGATGAGGCGAGAGGCGATGAGGCAAGAGGCAAGGTGGCGGAGAGTTCGCCGCGGAGGTATTTGGCTGTGAGGGTGTCGGACTTGAGGAGTTCAGCGGGTGTGCCGCTGAAGACGATATGTCCGCCCAAGCGACCTGCTTTGGGACCGATATCCACTATATAATCCGCCTGACGCATCATATCCTCGTCGTGTTCCACCACAATGATGGAGTTGCCCATGTCGCGCAACTGCTTGAGCGAGTCAATTAGGCGTTGGTTGTCGCGTTGGTGCAAACCAATACTGGGTTCATCTAAGATATATAGCACATTGACCAACTTGCTGCCGACCTGTGTTGCCAAACGGATACGCTGGTTCTCTCCACCCGAAAGGCTATCCGATGAGCGAGAGAGGGATAGATATGATAGCCCGACACTGAGCATAAAGCCGAGGCGGGAGATAATCTCTTTGATGATAGGTTCGGCAATGGCGCGCTGTTTGTTGCTCAGCTTGGCAGGCACATTCATGAGCCACGCTCTGAGGTCCGTGATGTCCATCGCCGATAGTTCGGCGATATTCTTATCCGCAATACGGAAACTGAGTGCTTCGCGGCTAAGGCGTTGTCCCTGACAAGCAGGGCATACGCTCCACTGTTCTTCTTTCTCCTCTTTTTCCTCATCTCCCTGTTGTACATACGCCAACATGCGTGTGTACCAGTTGTCATCATCGTGGAGGATATCATTCAAATCACCGTCATTCACCGTTTCATCGAGATTCACCGATTTTACCTTCCCCAGTCCTCTACAACATGGGCACCACCCCTGTGGGGAGTTGAAAGAGAAAGTATGCGGTGCAGGTTCGGCATAACTCATACCCGTGGTGGGGCACATAAGGTGGCGCGAGAAGTAGCGAATCCCTACGGGATTTGTTTCAAGGTTTAAAGGTTTCACGCCCTGCGGGCTTGTTTCAATATTGGAACT
>JAFZGC010000065.1 GCA_017555595.1 Paludibacteraceae bacterium
ACTATAATAATGATCGTATTAAACTGCGTCTTAATATGAGTCCTGTCCAATATAGACAAATATATATGAATAACATGTCTATGAACATGCATACAATTAACAATATTTACTAACCCTGTCCAACAAAATGGGGGCACCTCAGGGACTTGTTTTGTGCTCGGCGGAGGTTCGCCGAGTACCCCTTGCATTTACACTCCACACCAGAAAAATCGCACCATATTGCGATTTTTCTTGCACATTTGCAAAAAAATGAGTACCTTTGTGGCGTATTTTGTGCGCATATGCGTTCGCAAGGCGCGCGAACACTATTGTGAAAAGATTACAAACAACTGAAAAATAAGTATTTAACAACAAAATGAAACACTTTAACGAGTACAAACAACTGAATCTGGCTGAGGTGAGCAAGACTATCCTCGAGCAATGGGAGAAAGAAGACTTGTTCCACAAGAGTATCGAAACACGCGAAGGCAATCCTTCGTTCCTATTCTTCGAAGGTCCTCCTTCCGCAAACGGTATGCCAGGTATTCACCACGTAATGGCTCGTACTATCAAAGATACTTTCTGCCGCTTCAAGACCATGCAAGGTTTCCAAGTCAAGCGCAAAGCGGGGTGGGACACCCACGGTTTGCCAGTAGAACTGGGCGTAGAGAAACTCCTCGGTATCACCAAGGAAGATATCGGCAAGAAGATCAGCGTGGACGAATACAACGCTGCGTGCCGCCGCGAGGTAATGAAATATACCCAAGAGTGGACCAACCTTACCAAGCAAATGGGCTATTGGGTGGATCTGGAGAATCCATATATTACCTACGACAACAAGTTCATTGAGACCCTCTGGTGGCTCCTCAAAGAGCTCTATAAGAAAGGTTACCTATACAAAGGTTACACCATCCAGCCATACTCGCCTGCTGCGGGCACGGGATTGTCTTCCCACGAGCTAAACCAACCCGGTTGCTACCGCGATGTCAAAGACACCACTTGCACGGCGCAGTTCCTCATCAAGAGCCAATCGCCAATTGCCAATGGCCAATTACCTCTCTTCGCTCTCGCATGGACCACTACCCCTTGGACTTTGCCTAGCAACACTGCCCTCTGCGTGGGACCAAAGATTGATTATGTAATCGTCAAAGGCGAAAACCCATATACAAAGCTCGAAGCTTGCTACCTCCTCGCAGAGGCTCGTCTTGCTGCTTATGGCAAGGAACTCGGCGAGAACCCAGAAGTACTTTGGAAGGGAAAAGGCGCTGACCTCGAGGGTATCCAATACGAGCAACTCATTCCTTGGGCTAATCCTGGAGAGGGTGCATTCAAGATTATCCTTGGCGACTATGTGACCACCGAAGATGGTACAGGTATCGTGCATATCGCACCTACTTTTGGTGCAGATGACGCCTTCGTGGCCAAGAAAGCAGGCGTGCCAGGCATGGTCTTCCTCACTAAGAAAGGCGAGCAACGCCCGATGGTGGATATGACGGGTAAATTCTTCAATATCGCCGATTTAGACGAGGATTTTGTAAAGAACCAAGTCAACGTAGAGGCATACGAGCCATGGGCTGGTCGCTTCGTAAAGAACGCCTACGAACCCACCAATAGCCAATCGCCAATAGCCAATAGCCAAGACAAAGAGACCCTCGACATCAGCATTTGCATTTGGCTCAAGGGCGAGAACAAGGCCTTCCGCATCGAGAAGCATGTGCACAACTACCCACACTGCTGGCGTACCGACAAACCTGTCCTCTACTACCCTCTCGACTCATGGTTCATCCGTTCGACCCAAGCACGCGAGCAGATGATGGCACTCAACGAGACCATCAATTGGCAACCAGAGTCCACAGGTACTGGTCGCTTTGGCAAGTGGCTCGAGAACCTCAACGACTGGAACCTCTCCCGCTCACGCTACTGGGGTACACCACTGCCAATCTGGCGCACCGAAGACGGACAAGAGGAGATTTGCATTGGCTCTATCGCCGAACTCATGCAAGAGATCGATAAATCCATCGCTGCGGGCTTCATGACCGAGAACCCTTGGCCAAAGCACGAGGTAGGCAACTACTCCAAAGAGAACTACGACCCTGCTGTCATTGACCTCCACCGCCCATATGTGGATAATATCATCCTCTGCTCTCCTTCGGGCAAACCAATGAAGCGCGAGCTCGACCTCATCGATGTGTGGTTCGACTCGGGCGCTATGCCATACGCACAAAACCACTATCCATTCGAGAACCAAGATGCTCCACGTACTGCGGACTTCATCTCTGAGGGTGTGGATCAAACACGCGGTTGGTTCTTTACCCTCCACGCTATCCACACCATGATCGAGGGCAGCGTGGCATACAAGAATGTCATCAGCAACGGACTCGTACTCGATAAGAACGGCAACAAGATGTCTAAGCGATTGGGCAACGCAGTTGACCCATTTGGCGCATTGGATAAGTACGGAGCAGACGCGGTGCGTTGGTACATGCTTACCAACTCTAGCCCATGGGAGAACCTCAAGTTCGATCCAGAAGGTGTGGACGAGATTCGCCGTAAGTTCTTCGGCACCCTCTACAACACCTACGGCTTCTTCGCCCTCTACGCTAATGTGGACGGCTGGACTCCCGAATCTATCGCCAATTGCCAATTGCCAATAGCCGATAGCCTTACCGAGATCGACAAATGGGTACTCTCCCGCCTCAATTCCCTCATCAAAGAGGTAACCACCGCTTACGAGGCATACGAGCCAACGAAGGCAGGTCGCGCTATCTCGGACTTCGTGCAAGACGATCTCAGCAACTGGTATGTGCGCCTCAATCGCAAGCGTTTCTGGGGTGGCGAGATGGATGCTGACAAGCAAGCGGCTTACTATACCCTCTACACCTGCCTCAAGACGGTGGCGCAACTCATGGCACCTAACGCACCATTCTATGGCGACCGCCTCTATCGCGATTTGACCGATGAAACCGTGCATTTGAGCACCTGGCCTGTAGCCGACGAGGCACTCATCAACCTCGAGCTGGAGCGCAGTATGTCGCTCGCACAACAAGCCACCTCTATGATTCTCTCACTCCGTAAGCGTGCAGAGAAGAACGTGCGCCAACCGCTCCAGAAAGCCGTTATCCCTGCGCCTGACCAAGAGACTCTTGAGGCACTCCTCCGCGTAGAAGACCTCATCAAGAGCGAGGTGAATGTCAAGGAGTTGGTCATCGTGCGTGCAGAGGATTCTGAAATCAAACTCGTGAAGAAGATCAAACCAAACTTCAAGGTACTCGGCAAGAAAGTCGGCGGTATGATGAAGCAACTCGCTGCGGCTATCGCTCAGATGACCCAAGACGACATTGCCACCTTTGAAACCTCTGGAACCTTTGAACTCTGCGGCTACTCATTAGCCGCAGAAGATGTGGATATCATCACCGAGGATATGCCAGGCTGGCTCGTAGCCAACAATGGTACCATCACCATTGCTCTTGACATCGAACTCACCCCTGCCCTCATTGAAGAAGGTATCGCACGCGAACTCATCAATCGTATCCAGAACCTCCGCAAGTCCTCTGGCTTGGAGATCACCGACCGCATTGCGGTGCAACTGGAGAACAAGGCAGAGATCGCCGCTGCAGTGAAGAACTGCAACGAATATATCGCATCGCAAGTCCTCGCCACCTCACTCGTCTTGGTGGACAATCTCTCCGACGGCACCGCCCTCGAAATGGACGGCTATACTATCAATTGTATCATTAAGAAAGCATAACAACATATGAAAAAAATCCTTTTCCTGAGCCTTGCGCTCGTATCGCTTATGGCATGTACTAAAAACGAGAACCCATTGCTCGTAGAGCAGAACACCCCTTATGGTGTGCCTGCTTTCGACCAAGTGAAAATCGAACACTATCTGCCTGCTTTTGAGAAAGCTATCGCAGAGAACGAAGCAGAGATTGCTGCTATCGCTAATAACCCCGAAGCACCTACCTTTGCCAACACCATCGAGGCACTCGATCGCAGTGGCGAACTCCTCAACAAAGTTGTAGGTGTGTTCTTCAATGTTATCGAGGCTGACGGCAACGACGAGATGAACGCTATCGCTGAGGAGGTATCACCAAAATTATCTGCATTGAGCGACGGTATTATCTTGAACGATGCTTTGTTCCAACGCGTGAAAGCTGTATATGAACAACGCGAAAGTTTGGGTCTCAATGACGAGCAAATGCGCCTACTTACCGAAACCTTCAAGTCCTTTGCCAACAACGGTGCTAACCTCCCAGAGGATAAGAAAGCACGCTTGAAAGAAATCAATCAAGAGTTGGGGTTGTTGTCGTTGCAATTTGGCAACAATGTGGTGGCAGAGACCAATGCATATCAATTGTTTATCACCGATGAGGCTGAATTGAAAGGTTTGCCAGAGAGCGCAAAGGCAGCTGCCAAAGAAGAGGCTACTGCTGCTGGTCGCCCAGATGCATGGCTCTTTACCCCTAAGCGCACCAGCTTCACCCCGGTACTCCAATACTGCGAGAACCGCGAACTGCGCAAAGAACTGCTGATGGCATACACCACCCGTGGCAACCACGACAACGAGAACGACAACAAGGATATTATTGTGAAGACCATGCAACTGCGTGTGGAGAAAGCACAACTCTTTGGTTATACCAACCCAGCGGATTATATCTTGGCTGACTGTATGGCACACGATGCCAAGACTGTGGACGCTTTCCTCGAGTCTGTATGGGGTCCAAGCCTCGCTGCTGCTAAGCGCGAAGCTGCTGAACTGCAAAAGATGATGGACAAAGACCTCCCAGGTGAGAAACTCCAACCATGGGATTGGTGGTACTACGCTGAGAAACTCCGTGTAGAGAAATATGCTCTCAACGAGGAGGAATTGAAGCCATACTTCGAGCTCAACAATGTGCGCAAGGGTGCGTTTGGTTTGGCAAACAAACTCTTTGGCCTCAACTTCGAGAAACTGGAGGGTATGCCAGTATATAACCCAGAGGTAGAGGTGTTCAAAGTGACATACGCTGACGGCAGCCTTGTGGGTATCCTCTATACCGACTACTTCCCACGCGCTGGCAAGCGCCCAGGTGCATGGATGAACAATATCTGCAACCAATACATCGACGCTAATGGCGTGGATCACCGTCCTGTAATCATCAATGTAGGTAACTTCAACAAACCTACCGCAGGCAACCCATCGCTCCTCTCTATGGACGATGTAGAGACCCTCTTCCACGAGTTCGGTCACGCATTGCACGGCTTGATGTCCAAAGCTACCTACCAATCGCTTGCAGGCACCAACACCCCACGCGACTTCGTGGAGCTCCCAAGCCAATTCATGGAGAACTACTGCTACCACCCAGAGGTGCTGAAGACCTACGCGTTCCACTATCAAACAGGCGAACTCATCCCAGAGGAGTTAGTGGCTAAGATCAACAAGGCAGGCACCTTCAACCAAGGTTTCGTACAAACCGAGTTGCTCAGCTCTTCTATCCTCGATATGGACTACCACAAGATGACTACCACCGAGGCGTTTGATGTGAATGCGTTTGAGGAGGCTTCTATGAAGAATATGAAGATGATTCCTGAGATCATCACTCGCTATCGCTCTACCTTCTACAACCACATCTTCACCACAGGTTATGCTGCTGGCTACTACAGCTACACATGGGCAGCAGTATTGGATGCCGATGCGTTTGCAGCCTTCGAGGAGACTGGTGACATCTTCAACCCAGAGATGGCGAAGAAGTTCGCTCGCCTCTTGGAGCAAGGTGGTACTCGCGACGCGGCATTGCTCTACCAAGAGTTCCGCGGTAAGGACGCCGATCCTAAGCACCACATGAAACGCTGCGGATTCTAACCCTTGCCTTTACACTTTACGCCTTACACCACCCATGAGATACTTCCTGAAGAATATAGCCCAAGATAGCATGCTAAGAACGATTATCCTGATCGTTCTTGGCGTGGCTATGTGGGTGCCTTCATTCTTTGAACAGGAGTACCTCATTCCGAAGGTCGTTACCCTACTACTCTCCATCAGCAACGCGCTGCTCATCACCCAATGCTTCTACCGAAGCAGAGAAACCAACCTCCCTTCGCCTTTCGTGGGCAGCACCTATTGGCTGGCAATGTCCGCCATACCTGCTCTGCACACCTGCTGGCAGACGCAGCTGATGATAATGGGTGCGCTATTGGCTATCCTGACATTGCTGCGAACGGACTTCCACCACGAGGCTACCGAGGAAGCCTTCCTATCCACACTCATATGCTGCTTCTTCGCGCCGTTGCCAGTAGCCATCCTAACAGGTATCCTATTGATTTGGGGCTACCTGATCTTCAAAGGACTAATGACTTGGCGCGTGTGGTTTGCTTCGCTTATCGCTATCGCCGTACGCGTCATACTCATGTTCGGGCTACACTACTTAGGCTGGTTAGAATGGCTATGGTTGGAGAATATCCCCCACCTATCGGCATGGCAGTGGGCAATCTTTGGCGGCATCTTCCTGCTCACAGCATTGCTACTCCTGCTTCCTCTGCGCAAACCCTCCACCGCCTCAGGCACCATATATCTCACACTGACCGTTCTACTAATCGCCACGGGAGTATTATGGCACGGACAATTACTCCCCCTATAACACACACTTTATACCATGAAACACCTTCGACTTCTTTCCTTACTTATCTTGTTGGCAGCATCATTCACACTCTTCGCCAACGAACCCAAGCACGAGTTTCGTGCTACATGGCTGGCAACAGTGACCAGCATTGACTGGCCAAAGACCAAAGCCAAAGACGATGCTTCGCGTCTGAAACAACAACAAGAACTCACTACCATACTCGATAAACTACAAGCAGGCAACATGAACGCTTGCTACCTGCAAGTGCGTTCGCTCTGCGATGCCATGTACAAGTCATCCTACGAGCCATGGTCGGCTGCGCTAACAGGTACGCGTGGTAAAGACCCAGGATACGACCCATTGGCATTCGCCATAGAGGAGGCACACAAGCGCGGATTGGAATTGCATATATGGGTGAACCCCTTCCGTGTGACCAGCAGTGATACACTATCCAGCAATGATCAGCTATTGCAACACGCAGGCGAGTGGATTATCAAATACGACAATGGTTCGTTTAGCGGACAAATCATCGACCCAGGCTACCCGCAGGCGCGCGCGTATGTAATTAAGGTGTTGATGGAGATTGTCAATAACTACGATGTGGACGGTATTGTGATGGATGACTATTTCTACCCATATGGTAGCACCACCACCGAAGATGCCGCTTCTAAAGCACTATACAAACCTACCAATGTAGTAGATGTGAACCAAGACGGCAAAACGGATGATGATTGGCGTCGCAATAATGTGGACGATTGTATCAAAGTACTATACGATAGCCTACAAGCCACTAAACCATGGGTACGCTTTGGTATGGGTACTTTTGGTATCTGGACCACACAGAAAAAAGCGGCTCAAGCGTATGGACTTACCCTACCCAGTGGTATCACGGGTTTGGACGACTACGATGTACAAGCCTGCAACCCTGTGGAATGGGTGAAGCATGGCTATGTGGACTATATCAATCCACAACTCTATTGGTCTCGCGACTATGCGGGACAAGACTACGATGTACTCTGCAAATGGTGGGCAAAAGGTGTGTGCGAACACTTCTCTAACCAATTGCCTGATGGCAAAAAAGTGCATTTCTGCGTATCACAAGCTGCTTACCACGCATACGATGGCTACAAGGGATATGATGATGGCGTTGGTGAGATACAAGACCAAATCGATGTGAACCGCACCAACCTATCTTCGGGCTATAATGGCTCTGTGTTCTACAACACCACCGCCTACTGCAAGATGTACCAAGAGCTCCAAGCATCGCACTTCAACCACAAGGCACTAATACCTGCTATGGATTGGAAAGTAACCGAGCAACTCTCTGCACCCGAGAACTTGCGCGTGGAGAACAATACACTCCTATGGGAACACCCTACCGCTGAACGCTTTACGGTATATGCCTATCCTATGGAATTGGATTGGACTACTGCCCAAAAGACTGGTTCTTATCTGCAAGGAATAGTATATGGCAACGAACTCGCACTCAGCCAGATACCCAATTGGCAAACGATGACTCTCGCTGTATGTAGCTACGACCGCTTTGGCGTGGAGCACCAAGCAGCCATCATCAACGAGGGTAAGTTTCCCGAATCCGACCCTAACGCGACAGAAATCACATGGGTGCTGAATGGCGGCGAGATAAAAGAGGAAGTCTTCACCACCAACGAGCAACTGTGGGAAGAATGGAAACCCGACTATGTGACTTTCTACCAGAATATGTACGGCGACCGCTTCATTCCTGCCGAGGACCGACCTATTGAAGACGTCTTGGGCTTCACATGGATTAACTCGCTGGGCAAAGGTATAGCAGCTGACTTCATGACCCAATCCGCTGACTGGCAATGGTTGAGAGATTATATGCTAGCCGAGGCAGATGCTCAAGACGAAGATATCAGCACGGACAACGACTGGCGCTACCACCTCTACTCTTTCTTCAACTGTACCGACGCTGCCTACCGTGTGGACGGCTATCGTGCAGGTTCTACGGCGGACTTTAGTGAGGCGGGTAAACCCGAAGCGTGGAACCCTTACTATGGCACAGGCGATGAGGTGGACATGCAATTGCCCACTCAAGTAACAGAAACCTATATTCTGCCTACACCTACCCACCCTGATGGCAAAACCTTCTTGGGTTGGTACACTAACGCTGCGTTTGCAGGCGAAAGCGTGATTGCTATCCCAGCAGGATGGGTGGGCACACTCTATGCACGATGGGAAGGTATTACTACTGCCCTTGAGCCTATCGTTATGGATAGCGAAATACGCATCTATGACATGATGGGTCGTATGGTAAGTACAGATAAAGATGCCATCGGACAGGGCGTATTTATCGTTGAGCAAAACGGAAAACGAATAAAAACTATTCGATAAACAAAACTAACAAACAATCTTTATTATTAACTTTAAAATCAAAAACGCATGAAAAAAACAATGCTTTTTGTGGCAGCTTGCCTTCTGAGTTTAGCTGCCAGTGCACAGGTACTCGAGGTAGTATCTATGCATCAACTACCTATTGCTGCTCAAGCAGACATGAAGGTAGCAGGCGTAAGTCCTGTAGGTGACTACATTTTGCTCACCTCAGCAAGCAACAATGGTTTGCAACGCTATGACCTTGCAAGCCAAGAGATGACTGTGCTCTCTACCGCTGAAGGTGCAGGCTACAATGTGCAAGTGAGCCAAGACGGTAAGGAAATCGTTTACCGCGAAGCTAGTTTTGACCGCAATCAAATGCGTCAAAACAAGATTGTACGCCTCAACATGTACAACCAACGCAAAAACGTAGTTGCACGTGGTCAACGCGACATGAAGCTTATGGCTACATCTGACAACTTGACTACCGTTACCGTAGAGAACCGCATGATCGTTCTCAAACGCAACGGTCTGAGCACCACATTGGCGCCTAATGGTATGAATGAGAGCTACATCTGGCCTTCTGTATCTCCAGACGGAACCAAACTCTGCTACTACGTAGCTGGCAAGGGCTGCTTCGTTGCTAACATCGACGGAACCAACCCACACTTCATCGCACGCGACTGCCGCGCAGCTAAGTGGTATAACAACAATACCATCGTGGCTATGGCTGACGAAGATGATGGTCACAACACCACCGCTTCTGCTATCGTAGCATACAACCTCAATGGTCAAAAACAAGTGCTGACCAGCAATACTATGATTGCTATGTACCCTTATGCAGCAGAGAATATGATTGTATTCTCTACCCTGAAGGGCGAAACCTATATGTTGAACGTAAAATAAGCTGACACGTTATGAAAAAGATATTTATGATTCTTGCAGCAGCGCTGCTTACCGTTTCAATGTCAGCAGCCGATCTGACTGGCAAACGCATCTATGTGAACCCAGGTCACGGTAGCTGGGGTCCTAACGACCGCCCAATGGCTACTATCCCATATCCTGCACTACCAACTACGGGTATGCCTGATACATTGGGCTTCTACGAGTCTAACACCAACCTTTGGAAATGTATGTACCTCGGCGAGAAACTCGAAGCTGCTGGTGCTACTGTTCTCTACTCTCGTACACAATCTGGTCCTTGGCCATACACCATGGTTGACGGCGATTATCCTGATTATCGCTGGAGCAAAGGTTCAGGCATTGCTAATCCTGAATTAGGTTGGCAAGTGACAGATAGCTATGACGCTCACCCAGATTACGAGAAGTACAACCGCGCACTCTCTGAGATTTGCGAGGAGGTTGAGGCTAACAATATTGACTACTTCATCTCTGTGCACTCAAATGCAGCTACCGAGGGTACTACTACCAACTACCCATTGTTCTTGTACAAGGGTGATGATGCTCGTAGTTCTGCTAACTATATCGAGGGCAACTGGGAGAAGGCAAACGCTTGCTGGAACTACCGCAACGAGATCATGACCAGCGGTATTGACCCATCTTCTTCATACAAGGATAAGACTAACCTCCGTGGTTGCGACAACTTCTATGGTTATACCCTTGGTGCATTGAAACACAGTGTTTCTGGTTATTTGGTAGAAGGTTACTTCCACACCTACCAACCAGCTCGCCACCGTGCATTGAACCCAGACTATTGCCATATGGAAGGTTTGGCATACTACCGCGGTATCGTAGATTACTATGGCGCAGACAAAGAGAATGTTGGTTATATCTTGGGTACCGTCAAGGACCTCAACAACAAGATGAGCAACAAGCTCTTCACCTACACCCCTAAGACCAACGACCAATGGGTACCATGTAATGGTGCTGAGGTGATCCTCAAGAAAGGTGGCGTAGAAGTAGCTCGCTACACTGTGGACAACAACTACAATGGTTTGTTCGTTTTCAAGAACCTTGAGCCAGGTACAGACTACTCTTTGGAGGCAAGTTGCGAAGGCTACCACCCACTCGCTGACCAATACAAAGTGCCATTCGAGGTAAAAGCTAACGCCACTACCTATCCTATGATCTACTTGGCTGACACCGCATGGACTCCTCCTACAGTTGTTTACGAGGACTATCCAAATCCTGCTCAACCTGCATACCTTGGTCTCCCAAGCGTATTCGAAATGACCGAGCAAGCTACTCGCGACTATACCGAGGTTATCAAGGGTACTGTTAAGCGCACCCTCCAAAGTGGTGACTCTACTATCCTTCTCTCTCACGAGGAAGATGGTACTCCACATATCTACCTCATCAAGAGCAGCTTGAATACTATTGATACTATTTCTACCGTTGGTATCAACCCACGCGATCCAGAGAACGCAGGCGACTATCTCGCACTCTCTGACATCGCACTCACTTGCGATGGCAAACTCGTAGGCGTTAACTATGTTCGTTGCCAATATAGTGCTGACCAAGTAGATGCTGGTTACAAACGTGGTACCAAGTACTTCTATATCTGGGACAAACTCGCAGGCGATGCACGCGTATGGTTCACCGCACAAGACGGTGCTAACTCTTACCGCAGCGATGTAGGTTATACACTCGCTGTAAAGGGCGAAAGCAAGGATTGCCAAGTATTGGTATCTGCTCGTCACTACAATGCTTCTTCTGGTGGTGGTACATTCCGCTACTCTTGCTACACCGTAACCGACGGCGTTCCAAGTTATATCTTCTACGGTAACTCTATCGCACTCAGCGAGAATCCTGTTCACGATGGTACACGCGATGGCGAGAATATCCAATTTACCCTCTCTCCACGCGGCGAGAAGAAAGACTTTATCATGGATGCTGACAAGGTTACTCCTAACGAATTCCGCTTGCCAGATGCCCAAAATGTGGATCCAACCCCACTGGGTCAAATCTCTACTGACCTCATGCATGTGAAGTTCAACGGTGCTACTTACTTCAAGTACGCTGGTAAAGCCCTCATGGCTGCTCCTGCTACCGACGCTGAAGGTAAAGTAACAGGCGTTCAAGTACTCGACATCACTGACGGTCTAGACGCTGCAGTAGTTGTTAAGACTACCAACACCACCTTGGCTGAGCCAATCGAGGCAACCTACGCTGCAGCTTCTGCTAAGGTTAAAGGTACCGACCTCTATCTCTACTTGCTCGTTGATGGCAAGATCTACAGTTATACTACCGCAGGCGTGGCTCAACCAGTTGTTCCTGCTATCGTGGCTTACAACTTGAACGTTGTAGCAGAGGGTGCTAACTATGTGTTCACTTTTGATGCTAACGCTGACGCTCAAGCTGCTGAGTTGGTATTCTATGCTGCAGGCGAAGAGGTAGGCACATTGCCAGTAGAGGTAGTTAAGGGTGCTAATGCTATTACCGTATCTACTAACAGCTTGCCAGGTGCAGAAGGTCAAGAACTCACATGGGCTGTGAAGTTGGATGGTGGAGCTATCGCTAACTTCGGTATCATCGCTTCTGAGACTTCATTGATCGAGAGTAGCACTTCTCGTCTCTTCAACGCTGTAAACACCAACCCAGAGTTGGATAACTTCGGTAAGATCTATATCATGCACCGTGCTGGTTCTTCTACTTCTGCTGCTGGTGTTAATAGCGGTGTTTGGGAATTCGACCACAATTTAGCAAAACAAAACACCGAGGTTTATAAGGGTGGTTTGTCACGCTTTGGTAACCCAACTCGTATCTCTATTGACCGCGATGGTTACCTCTACCTAGCAGACTGGGCTGATGGTTATTCAGGTATCTACTTGGCTAATACTGCAGATCTGACCCAACCATTCACCCAATTCTTCGCTGGTACCCGCGGTAGCAATGGTGCATTCAACAACAATGGTGTTTACACAGGTTCTTCTACTCCTGGTTGCTATGTATATGACAATGGCGAGGAGGTTAAACTGTTTGTTTACAACGAGGACGCTGCTGGCACATTGCCTAAGAACGGTATGGCTGTTTACAACATCGGTCAAGAGGATGGCACTATCCTCCGCACATGGGAGACAGCTCCTTCTGCAGTTTACACCTTGACTGGTCAAGGCAATACCGAGGGTAACCCATGGGGTACTAGCCACGGCTTCTTCGTTAGCCAAGTGCGCGAGGATGGTCAAAGCAACGCTAGTGCTACATCGCTCAAGTTCTACTCATACGACGGCACCGAGCAAATGTCTGCTGCTTCAGACCTCTACAAGGACATTATCACTGGTTCTAACGCAGGTGGTTATGCCGTTTCTGCTGACGAGTCTGTACTCGTATTCAACGACGGCGCACAAAACTTCCAAGTATTTGACATTGCTTGGGAAGGCGACAAACCAGTCTTGACTCTCCGCTATACCATCAAGCATGGCATCGCTAAGATCCGTCAAATGAACTGGGATTACGCTGGTAACATCGTATGCTCAGGCGACGCAGGTATCCATATCGTAAGCTTGCCAAAGGCTGAGAACGTAACTGTAGTTCCTGCTAAGAAAGCTTTGATTGTAAAGAAAGGCGGCGAAGTTACAGGATTAGAGAATGTTCAAACTGAGGCTAAGTTAGATGTTAATGCTCCTATGTACGACGTATTGGGTCGTATGGTAGATAAGACCTATCGCGGAATCGTAATCCAAAACGGTCAAGCATTCTTGCTCCAATAAGCTAATTTTCAGCATTATAATAAGAAAGTCGCCTGCAAAGGCGGCTTTTTTTATATATTTTTATATAAAATGTATAAAAATTTGCGTATATACAAAAAAAGTAGTAACTTTGCAGTCGATGTTGAACTCTAGTCGCGATAGCGAAGCGTTCCGACAGCAAAGCGATCCGACTTCCGACAGCAAAGCGGTCAAATAGCAAAATAAACTTTATAATTAACCATTAAAACACACAACAATCATGAAAAAAGTCTATCTTTTTCTAGCGTTGGCTATTCCAATGATGGCAAGCGCACAATTGTTAGAGGTAGAAAGCGTTGAACGCGTGACAAAGAATGCTGATGCGAAAGTGGCAGCTTTCAGCCCCACAGGCGACTATCTCCTATTAACCAACACTAGCAACCAAGGTCTGCAACGCATGGATTTGGCTACCAAGAAGGTAACACCTATCACTGTTGCTGACGGTGCAGGTTACAACGTAAAAATTGCTCCCAACGGTCAAGAAGTTATTTATCGCGAGGTTGTAACCAATGCTAAGCAAATGCGCACTAGTAACATCGTTCGCCATAGCTTTGATGGCGCAAAACGCAAAATGGTGGCTAAAAACCAACACACATTGGAGGCTATGACTATAGAGGCAGAACGTCCTTCTTTCTCTGTGAAAGATCAACAATTGATGATTACCGAGAACGGTGTAACCCGCGTATTCTCTCCTAATGGCACACAGTACAGCTACCATTGGGCAACTCTTTCTCCTAATGGAAAGAAAGTATCTTACTACATCAGTGCAGTAGGTTGCTTCGTATGCGACATCGACGGCAGCAATATCCAATTTATCGCTCACAGCTGCTATGCTCCTGTATGGTACAACGACAATATCATCATCGCTTCTGATACCAAAGACAATGGCGAAGTTATACTTGAGTCTACTATCGTAGCTTATAGCTTGGATGGCAAGAAACAAGTACTGACCCGTGGCGACCAAATCGCTGTATTCCCACAAGCAACTGCAGGTAAGATTGCTTACTCTACCTCAGAAGGTGAAATCTATGTTATGAACATTAAATGATGCATACGACTATGAAAAAGACTCTTATTCTTTTGGCTGCATGCGTAGTTAGCATCGCCATGTTTGCTGCAGATTTGACAGGCAAACGTATCTATATCAACCCAGGTCACGGTAGTTGGGGGCCTAACGACCGTCCTAATGCAACTATCCCATATCCTAACTTAGCATCCACAGGTATGCCTGATACTTGCGGATTCTACGAGAGTAACACCAACCTTTGGAAGTGCCTTGAATTGCAACGCAAGTTGGAAGAGGCTGGCGCATATGTAATCATGTCTCGTACTCAAAGTGGTCCTTGGCCTTACGAGAAAGTAGATGGCGAGTATCCTGACTATACATGGGCG
>JAFZGC010000066.1 GCA_017555595.1 Paludibacteraceae bacterium
AGCAGTAGCCGTAACGGATAATCCGAAGATCCAAGCGCCATTCAACCAATGCCATCCTGTGACCTTCCTTGATCTAAATGACATCGCATCCGTAGAGGCAGAACTCCAGAAAGGCGATGTTGCAGCGGTCATTATAGAGGGCATCCAAGGTTGTGGCGGCATCCATGTGCCAACGACCGAGTTTATGCAGTCGATTCGCCAACTCACCCAGCAATATGGCGCGGTGCTTATCCTCGACGAAATACAAAGTGGCTATGGTCGTACGGGTAAGTTCTTTGCCCACCAATGGTATGGCATCCGTCCTGATATTATCACTATGGCAAAGGGCATGGCGAACGGTTTCCCATGCGGCGGTATATTGATTTCTCCTATGTTCCAAGCCACGAAAGGCATGCTCGGTACCACCTTTGGTGGCAACTACCTAGCTATGGCTGCTGCGTTGGCTGTGCTGGATGTGATGGAGCAAGAGAACTTGGTAGAAAATGCCCACCAAGTCGGCGAATACATCCTAGCTAACTTACCCAAGAGCGATAAGATCAAGGAGGTGCGTGGCCGCGGCATGATGATTGGCATTGAGTTCCACGACAGTGTAGCCCCTATCCGCCAAGCATTATTGAAGGACTTCCACATCTTCACCGGCGTCGCAGGCACCAACATGGTCCGAATCCTCGCACCACTATGCTTGACCAAAGAGCAAGCCGATCGATTCATTAATGCACTAAAAGAAATCCTATGAAATCATTCTTTCATGTACAAGATATAGGCGACTTGAACCTCGCATTGGAGGAAGCTCGCCAAGTGAAAGCCAATCCCTATGCATGGAAGCATCTGGGTGAGAACAAGACGATCATGCTGGTATTCTTCAACTCGTCGCTCCGCACTCGTCTCTCCTCACAAAAAGCAGCACTCAACCTCGGCATGTCGCCTATCGTGCTCAATATCGGGCAAGATAGTTGGCAACTCGAAACGGAACTCGGCGTCATCATGGACGGTACCAAGAGCGAACACTTGCGTGAGGCTATCCCAGTGATGGCAAGCTATTGCGACATCATCGGTGTACGCTCGTTTGCAGGACTTACCGACCGCGAGTTTGACTATCAAGAAACCATCTTGCAGCAGTTTGTTCAGTATGCTGGCAAACCAGTCATCTCGTTGGAATCTGCTACCGTGCACCCTTGTCAAGCCTTTGCTGATCTTATCACGATTGATGAGTATAAGGAAACCAAACGACCAAGAGTCGTTCTCACATGGGCTCCACACCCTAAAGCGTTGCCACAAGCAGTGCCTAACTCCTTCGCCGAGTGGATGAACGCAGCCGATGTGGATTTCGTGATTACCCATCCTAAAGGCTACGAATTGGATCCACGCTTTGCGGGTAATGCTAGAGTGGAGTACGATCAAATGAAAGCCCTTGAAGGCGCAGACTTCGTATATGCCAAAAACTGGTCATGCCCTGGTGTGACAGAGCCTGAGAACTATGGTAAGATCCTCTGTGATGACCGTAGTTGGATGGTGGACGAGGCGCATATGGCGGTAACCAACAATGCTCGCTTCATGCATTGTTTGCCTGTTCGTCGCAATGTCATCGTAAGCGATGGTGTAATCGATTCAGAGCGCTCTATTGTTATCCCCGAGGCAGCCAATCGTGTGACTAGCATCCAAGTCGTAATGAAACGCATGTTGGAGAGTTTGAAGTAATTCTCTCTTTTGATATATCCCAACAATTCGCCATTTCTTCAGAGAGATGGCGACTGTTTTTGTATTATTGGATAGTTCCGTACAGGGTAGGTACGACCGCCAAATGAATGAGTGTTGGCAAAAATGCTTTTTGTTACGATTCCCTTCCTTTATTCCTTGTATATATGCTCCGTGTAAAAGACCAAGGAGAAACCAAAGAAGAACCAAGGAACACCCTAAGAATTCCCAAACTCAAAAAAGTACTTTTCTTAAGATTGCACTCTCTTTTTTTTCTCTTATACCTAGCCTATTTCCACCGAGAGAACACCGACAGACGACAGAGAAAACTCCGACTCAACTTCCCGTCTCCCCCAAAGCACTTTTCTTAAGATTCGCTTCCTAAATAGGTTGACTTGCTTCCTGAAAAGGTTGACTAAACTCCTAAAATTGTTTACTCCATTCCTAAAAGGGTCGTACTATTAACTCGGCCTCCAAACAAAAAATCACTTAAAAATGCGATTTTTATTTGCATATCTGCAAAACAAAGTATTACCGTTGCGACGAAAATTGAGTAAAATTTCAACAAATATTGAGTAAATTTCTTTTGCGGACTCATTCCATCCTAAACATAGCATTGTTGTAGGTGGAGCTGGTATATCGTTGGAACAGTTCCTATTACTATCACCTGACAACTTATTCTAACTCTCACCAGAAAAATCGCCCCAAAAGCGATTTTTATTTGCTCAATCCAAAATAATTCACTACCTTTGCAGTCGGATTATAAAAATCCTATTATATTGACATACAAATATAGCGTTTGCTATTGTTCTATTCGCGTTGAAAAGTAGGAAATTTCAAAAGAAAGGAATACGAACAAGTCGGCAAGCGTCCGCGTTTGGCGTGGGCGTGACTTGTTTCTTTCTAGGCAATTCCTACTGCCACAACGCAAGCAAGTCTGAGCTCACGCTTTTTATGTCTGCAAG